>NZ_JAVJUO010000076.1:0-20041 GCF_040220555.1 Coleofasciculus sp. C1-SOL-03 | reverse complement strand
AGATGTTGCTTCGCTTTTTGTTTCATGGGGGAGACCAGATGTTGCTTCGCTTTTTGTTTCATGGGGGAGACCAGATGTTGCTTCGCTTTTTGTTTCATGGGGGAGACCAGATGTTGCTTCGCTTTTTGTTGCACGGGGGAGACCAAAGGATGCTTCGCTTTTTGTTGCACGGGGGAAGCCAGAGGAATTGCGTAAGTTTTGAATGTTCCAGATATGCCATGGTTCATCTAATTTAAACGAGGATAATTTCATAACAGTTAAGGGAGTAAAGAAAGCCAGCGAATCAACAACGGTGCGATTGCCAGTAGGCTGACTTGCACTAAAGCGATCGCAATCCAGATAATAAGCTGCGGTGAAATAGGCATCAGTTACTTACTCCTGTTGGAATTTCAGGCAATTTGTTCAACAACGAACGCAGAACAATCGGTGCTAGAATGCTAGTCACCGCTGACACAACAACCATGGCGGCGAAAACCTGATTGGATACCGCCCACTCTCCTAATGAGAGTCCCTTACCCATGACAATCATGGTAATTTCGGCGCGAGGAACCATACTGACGCCAATTAACGCAGCACCCGTCCAACCTGTGGTTAACCAAGTCGGACCCCCCGCACCAATAAGTTTGCCAAGTACAGCGGCGACAAGGAGAATTCCTCCCATCCCCAAAGCCGCCGTTAGCGCACTGGGGTTAATTTTCAAGCCAATCCCAATGAAAAAGAACGGCGTAAACAGTTCGTATAAGGATTCAAACGACGCATCAAACTTGACCGCATCCGGATCATGGCTAAACACCAATCCGGCAAAGAATGCACCAATAGCAACCGAAAACCCCAACAACCCCGCGATCGCGGCAATCATAAAGCCAATCCCCACCACCTCCAGCATCGGTTCCGGTGGCGCTTCAATTTGGCGAAAGAACTTGGTCAGCTTTGCCTCCAAAAAGCGCGAGAAAACATAGCAAAACGTCCCAAACACCACAGCTTCCAGGAAAAATATGCCAGAAGTTTTGGCAATGACGGGCAGTAATTCTCCTGTGCCACTGTCTTGAATTGCCGGGGCAATAGCAAACAATAACGCCATTAAAATTACCCCCAAGATATCATCCAGTTCCGCCACATCCAACAGTAATTCCCCATATTGGGAATGAGTAGCATTGGCTTCTTGCCACACCCCAATCGATACACCCACACTGGTTGCCGTAAACGCGATCGCAATAAATAAACTGGGGATAAATGCCAGTCCCAGTAACCAATAGGAGGTGACAAATCCGAAACCCCCATTAACAACAATATTGACTAGCCCAATTTTTGTTGCTGTGGATAACTGGCGCATCAATCCCGCTAAATCACTTTCTAACCCCACCCGAAACAATAACGAAATCACACCCACTTCGGCTAAAAACTCAAAAATTCCCTGCCCCGGTTCTCCCAGAAAATGCCACTGCGAATCCGCCAGCCGCAGCAGAAAGCCCAGCACCAAATATCCCACTAAACTAGGTAAGCCCAAGCGCGTCATCCCTTCCTTAATCAGGATGGAAATCGTGCTAATGGCGCCCACCAATAAAATCAATAGAGGGATAGTCTGTGCTGATTCACTCATCGGCAGACTCCTGCTGTACCCAGTACCAGGCATTTAGACAACCGAGGCTCAAACCAACCAACATGAGGATTAGCGTCCAAGAAAATGGAGTTAGCCAAACTTCATCCAGCCACAGTCCAATTGCCACCCCAATTAACGTGGGAATGCCAACCGACCAACCGACAAATCCCATCAATGTCAAGCCATATAAAACACTTAAATTTTCTTCCTTGCGGGCTTTAACTTTACGGATGGATTTATCTTTGATTTTCCCCAGAAACGTCTTGTTGTGTTGTCGTCGTCTAGAGTGATTAGGACGCTTCGCCACTTGACCCTCCTATCTCATATACACCACGAGCAAAACTCGCTTCTAATTTCGCGATCGCACCTGCTGTGATTCTTTCCCGTTCATCCAAACGCGAAAACTCCTCTTCTACGGTGTGCTGTAACGTTTCTAGGTCATCTGATCGAATCGCTCGTCCGGTTGAAACCCGAACATCTGCGCCACATTTAACTAACACGCCTTCATCCACAGCGATAAACACCTCTGGCGTGGATTCCGATTCAGATTCAAAGAATAAAATACCCGGAACAATCGCCGTTACGAAGTCAATATGATTCGGTAATAAGGTAAAGGCACCATTTTCCGCTTCGGCGGATACTTTGGTTACTTCTTGATCGAGTAGTATTTCTGTAGGAAGCAAGATTTTCAGGTTCATTGGTCATTCGTCATTTGTCTTATGTCATTCGTCATTTGTCTTATGTCATTTGTTTTCTCCCTCATCTCCCCTATCTCCCTCATCTCCCCCATCTTCCTCATCTCCCTCATCTCCCCCATCTCCCTCATCTCCCCTATCTTCCTCATCTCCCTCATCCCCCTGCTTCCCTTGTGCTTCGTCGATAGAACCGAGCATATAGAGCGATCGCTCGGAATAATCGCTAAACTCATCATTGAGAATGCGATCACATCCATCCAAGGCTTCGTCTAAACTCACCAGTTTGCCTTTTTTCCCGGTAAACTGTTCAGTCGTAAAGAACGGTTGAGTTAAGAAACGCTCAAGTCGTCGCGCCCGATTGACCGTTTGGCGATCGCGTTGGGACAATTCTTCCATCCCTAACATGGCGATAATGTCTTTCAGATCCTCATAACCCGCCAAGGTACTCTTAATTTCTTGAGCAATTTGGTAATGACGTTCTCCCACAATCGTCGGACTTAACATCTTAGACCCCGATTGCAGCAAATCCACCGCCGGATACAATCCCTGACTCGCCCGTTTCCGAGACAGAACCAGCGAAGCCGATAAATGACCAAACGTATTCACAGCAGCCGGATCAGTAAAATCATCGGCTGGAACATAAACCGCCTGTACCGACGTAATCGCCCCCGTTGCGGTATTCGTAATCCGTTCCTCAAATTCCGATAACTCGGTTCCCAGCGTCGGTTGATACCCCACACGAGACGGGAGTCGCCCCAATAACCCCGACACCTCCTGTCCCGCTTGAATAAACCGAAACGTATTATCAATCAACAGCAACACATCTTGCTGCACATCATCCCGAAAATACTCTGCCATAGTCAGAGCTGCATGACCAACCCGGAATCTAGCACCTGGCGGTTCATTCATTTGCCCGAATACCATCACGGTACTCTCTAAAACCCCCGCCTCTTGCATATCGCGATAGAGTTCTTCAGCTTCCCGATTGCGTTCGCCAATCCCACAAAAGAAACTCACCCCTTCATGCTCAGTCACCATGTTATGGATCATTTCCGTGAGCAGAACCGTTTTACCCACACCCGCACCGCCAAACAATCCCGCTTTTCCGCCACGTTCTAAAGGAACTAGCACATCAATCGCTTTGATCCCCGTCTCCAAAATTTCAGAAGTCGTCGATTGTTCAGCCAGAGAAATCGCAGGTTGATGAATGGAACGCCATTCTACGTCTTTGATCTCCTCTTTTTTATCGATAGGATCACCAAACACATTAAACACACGACCCAGTAATTGTTTTCCCACAGGAACCTGCAAGGGAACGCCTGTATCCCTAACCACCGAACCTCGCGCCAACCCTGACGTTGGCGTCAAAGCAATACCCCGAATCGTCTTCGCGTCAAGATGGTTAACCACCTCAATCACAATCTTGTCATCCTCACCCGCCCGAAGCTGGCTATACATTTCCGGAAGCTGCTGCGGAAACTGAACGTCGATGACGCTGCTGCGAATGGAAACGACGCTTCCCTGGTTGGTTTGATTTTGATTGGCTTGATGCAAATTTTCGGTTGTGTTCATCTTTAATCAATCCCTGACAACTATCCACAGCCACTCTCATCCGAGAATTGAAGCTGGGGGTAAGCATGAGCGGGGTAGTTGACCTCTCCAGAGGACTAATCGCGTATGTGGTTGAGTATCCTTATTATTCATAAGTCAGTATTTGTGCTTAAAACATCCTCCTTTTGAAAGAGAGATGCTGTTGGCAAGGTATATCAACGAGAACAGGAGAGGGGTGGACATGATATAACAACCTGTAGGGGCGACCCGCTTGCATCAATTCACAACACCCGTCCATTCAATTCGGTCGGGTCGCCCTCTATTCAAACTACAAGTTCTATGGAATGAACTGTTTAGTCATCCAAGAAGTTTCCATTTCATGTTCATGACATCTGTCTAAATAAGGCAGTTTTGATCCTTCACCACCTTAGAAAAAACCTGCCCAAACTTGACCATTAGCTTTCCGTTAAATATCAGATAATCTAAAAATAAATTTTCCAAAATATTGATTATCATTCTATTAATTACTCATTATTTTTATGACAATGATATGAACAAAATTGAGTTCACAAATATCTACATAGTGATAGCAACCTTCACCACCTTCGACGGAACCGGGTTTGTAGGGGCGGGTTTTACTACTATCATTTCTGACTTAACCCAGATGTGACTAAACCCGCCCCGACTTAACCGTTTGCTTCTTCTTTCAGGTTTTATCACTGTCTTGGAGATGAATGGCACTGAAATAAGCTATTTTAGATCACCGAAACCCTTGATATACCGTAGGGTGGGCATTGCCCACCAGCCTTAATTCAGTATCATTCGTTTTGAAGATAGTCTCCCAAATAAAGCCGGACAAACTCATCCGCAGCGGCTGGATCAAGACTTTGTAAAGCTTTAGCAATATCTGCCGCAGTTTCGGCACTGGGATCAGTCTGTTCATGAAACCAGCGAAAAACGACATAAGGCTTCACGCCCAATGCCACTGCCAATTTATTCTGGCTAATGCCAAATGTTTCTAACGCTTGTCTGAGGGCTTTTCCGGCTTTTCCCATGCCCTCAATCGTGTCAAAAAATTTTCACCGCGTAAATCTACACAAATCTGTGGTTATCCGGTAAGCTGGGAATTATACACACTTCTGTGTATATAAAGACCAAGTGAAATCAGGGAAACCCCAATGGTTCAAAACGTTTTGACCGATACCAAACCCGCCCTGCTTCAACCTCACTTTCAGGTTTTATCACTGTCTTGAAGATAGTCTCCCAAATAAAGCCGGACAAACTCATCCGCAGCGGCTGGATCAAGACCGTGTAAAGCTTCAGCAATACTTCGGACAGTTTCAGCACTGGGATCTGTCTGCTCATGAAACCAGCGAAAAACAACGGAAGGTTTAACTCCCAACGTGAGAGCCAATTTGTTCTGGCTGATGCCGTAGCTCTCCAAAACTTGCCGAAGGACTTTGCCTGCTTTTCCCATGTTCCCCATCGTGTCAGAGGAAGATCAGGAAGTAAATATTTGCAGATCTGCGAAGATAGAGCGTACAATTTTAATATTCGCAGATCTGCGAATACTCCAGGTAAACGCCAATCAGGGAAACCCCAATGGTTCAAAACGTTGTGACCGATACCAAACCCCCCGAAGCCTCGGTACAGCTACAAGCTTCTACCCGTTCAAACTCAAAACGAGAATTTGTCAAAGTTATCGTTGTTGGTTCTGCCAAAGGCGTGGTGAAAATCATTCACACGTTGTATCGCCTCGGCTTTGCCAATGTAACGGAATGGAGTCCTCTGACACCAACGGCAAATCCGGGAGAGGTAATGAGTGTAATGAAGCGATGTGTGTTTGTGGATGAATGAGTTCCAGTAGGAACAGCCAAGCTGTAGGGACGGGTTTAGGGACAAAATTATAGCAACCGCCATAGCTGTTAGGATACATCATTTATGTAGAGACGTTGCATGCAACGTCTCTACAATGGTGTCGAAAGTCCTAATCGATGTGTCTACTGCTATAACAGACAAACCAATAACCTTTCGACAAAACCCGCCCTCCCCAACTCGGTTAGTGGCGCAAACATTGAAGTGTTGGAGAAATACATTCAGGCTCTAGATTCACCAAACTGTTAAAAGGGAGGACGTTGAGTAGGGGTTTGGTCACCAAACCCCTCTTTTCCCTAATCTCAACCGTTAACTTTAATGAAAGCAAGTTACCGTGAGGTGGGCAAGAGCAACGAACGATAACATAAACGTTTCCAGCTTGATAACTCTTGCCCACCCTACGTCACTCATTGGTTATTCGTTATTCGTCATTTGTCATTCTTCTGCCTTCTGCCTTTTATTTACCACGGATTGCCAACGATACTAAATGCTGACCAGTAATAGGGATGAGATAAGTCGGGATTACCCGGTTTAGCATCAGGAGAGGGCAAAGCAATTGCTTTATCAGACAAGATTAATTGATTATTTTCATACTTAACCTTTCCTTCAATCATTGCCATTTGTGCCCGTCGCCATGCTTCCGCTTTAATCGGTGCGTCATCCAGATTATTGTAAAACTCTGCCATCATTGGCAACGTTCCCCAATCCTCGATGTACCATAAACTGGCTAATACTGATTTAACTCCAGCTTTAGCCGCAAATCCAGCAAACCCTAGTTCGGCACTCGGATCACCTAAGGCAGTACGACAAGCACTCAATACTACTAATTCTACAGCCGGATCATGCCAGCCTAAACTACGTACTTCGTCTATTCCTACCTGAGTATCCCATAACTGAATATAAGAATTACTGGGTGCGCCCGGTTCAAATTCTGCATGGGTAGCCAGGTGAATGATGCCAAAGGGTTTTTCTTCGCGTTTTGCCTTGAGATTGTTAACGGTAAAATTCTCATTGAGAAAGGCTTGACCACGCCATAATGTATTGGTCAGAATCGATACCTCAGCAGCAGCAGCAGGCAATTTCTCCAGAAGAGGATTATCGGGAAAATCTGAGGCTCCCATTGCCAAAACAGGCATGGTTTTAATATTGGCATAACGGGTATCTGTGAGGCTAACACTGGGCATCAAACTCACACTATATCGCCGCACGATAAAGTTATCTCCATCATGGATAGCGGCTATGGGCAATGAGCGCAACCCTTCATCGAGAATAAAGACTAAATTCTCAATTCCTGTTTCTTGTAAATCTGTTTCTAAGGGGGCTACCATCCATTGATACAGTTGTTTGGCGTCATCTAAATAGCCAAAGCCACCATCCAGGATTTCCTGACGAAAGTTCTGTCCTGTATTCAGGACATCAGACTGTTTAGCCCCTGACACTCGCTTGGTAATAACATCCCGATCCGCTGTTACCAGCATCAGTTCTAATTCCTTTTCAGAGTTTGTACTACTCGGTACAAAAACCCCGTAAATTACAGCAGGTTTAACCCCAGTTGCCACCTCAATGCTACGCAAGCGATTGCGGATTTCATCCAAGGTGAGGATTTTTTCCGCCTCCATTCCCATTTGTTTCTCAAATGCCTGAGTAAAGTAGCGCTCTATTTTGTAAACATCAGCATTGATAATCGGCTCTTGATCTAAGGCGTTAGGAGTAGGAGGACGTTCTAACGGTCTCTTAAACTCTATTAGTGGATCAGTCGGATCACTCGGATCAGAAGTCTGATCCGTTGTAATAATCCGGATATTACCGAGAGTATGACTTCCTGGAAATGACTGAACAGGTGCAATCGTAAACTCCCCACTGGTAATGGCTTCCGCCGTACCATTTTCACTGCCATTACCGACAATAAAAGGTTTGATCACTTCCTGTGCGCCACCACCATGACGAATGGTAATATCACCGCCACCGTTACCGCCAGCCGTAGAAATACTAGCTTCTATGCCATTTTGATCGGTAAAACTTCCTGTTGCTTGAAAGAATTGTTGCGTCGTGATGTCAACATCACCACCTTGACCATTGCTGCCGCCTTGGGCATTAATAGAATTGACGGTAATATCTTCCAAAGGATCGAGGGTAACATTCCCGCCATCGCCTTCAGTCCCGCTCGAATTGATGGCTTCCGTTGTAATCGAGATCCTTGCATTTACAGTAATATCACCGCCAATAGCTGCAGAAGAATTTAAGTCACCCGTATTAATTTTTTCGTCTTTACTGGTGAGGTTAATTGTGCCACCAGAGGTGGTGATATTTGCTGTGTTCAGATCATTACTGGCACTCGCGTCTACATTGCCACCAGCGGAATTCAAGTTACCACTATTGACTTCTCCCTGTGTACTGGTGAGGTTAATTGTGCCGCCAGAGGTGGTGATATTTGCTGTGTTCAGATCATTACTAGCAGTTGCGTCTACATTGCCACCACCGGAATTCAAGTTACCACTATTGACTTCTCCCTGTGTACTGGTGAGGTTAATGGTGCCGCCAGAGGTGGTGATATCTTCTGTGTTCAGGTTACTATTAGCACTAACTCCCACATTGCCACCACCGGAATCCAAGTTACCACTCGTGACTTCTCCGCCTTGACTGGTGAGATTAATGGTGTCACCAGAAGTGGTGATATTTTCGGTGGTTAAATTACTATTGGCACTCAGTTCTACCTTGCCATCAGTTGCGGTAATATTACCGACAGTCAGAGTATTCGTAGTATTTAGGCTGAAATCCCCATCCAGGATTTGAATATCTCGAAGATTTGCCAAATTAATTGTGCCAGTTCCCGATTGATGAGTAAAGCTAGAGGCTGCAATCGCGTCTTTGGCTGTCACATTTCCGGCACTAGCAATGGTCAGATTTCCTAGAGGTGTACCGCTACCTACTTTCCCCTCAAAGATCACATTACCCGTTCCCGCCGTAAGATTGAGATTTTGCGTCCCATCCAGAAGATTATTAAACAGAATATCCCCCGTTCCAGCACCTGTAGACAAGAACGTTTCACCCGTCAGCGTGAAAGCCGTATCAACCTGAATCGTTCCACCCTGACTATTGAAACGAATCTCATCCCCATTGGTAGAAACATTACCCCCATTCTGAATTTCTATATTGCCCCCTTGACTAGCAAAACTAATCTCACCCCCATTGGCAAAAACATTACCCCCATTTTGAATTTCTATATTGCCCCCTTGACTAGCAAAACTAATCTCACCGTTAGTCGTCTCCACATTTCCACTGGCAAGAATATTACCGCCAGTGGTGTTCATATCAACATCTCCACCAACGTTAATCGTGTTTTCAATCTTGACGTTTCCACCTGTGGGATTATTGTGTTCTACAATCAGATCTCCTGTCTGAGTAATAATCTCGCCGAGAACATTAATATCTCCCCTTTCTTCCCCTGGATCGAGTTGAAGATATATATCCCCACTCCCCGAATTCAACCTAGCGTCAGAGGCTATTTCTATAAAAGCATCACCAGGATCTCGAAATGCCTGGATAGCATCACTATCATTGGCAATGAAGCTTAAATTCCCATCATCTGTGGTTATATCAGCATTGACAAAAATCCCTCGACCTGCTCTTAAGCTCAGCGCTCCCCCAGTTCCGTTCGGATTATCAGTGAGAATTGCTGCATCTACAGTGATGTCATTGTTTGCCTGAAACTCAATCTCGGTTCCGGTGTTAGTAATGTTGGTAATCGTTTCAACATCAATCGTCACAGATTGGTCAGGATTATCGCCAAACTCAAAGCTGGAGCCAAACAAATAAATATCCCCTGCATTGTTCATGCCTCCTGGCGCTCCCACCACCACGTTTCTTTCTACCCCAGCAACTGCATTACCAAAATTGCTGGGTGAATCCGAGGGCTTGAGAAAGGTTTGCCACAAAAGTCCCGTGTCCGAATCTGGCAAGGGTTCATACAAATAGGTTGCATTTTCTCCGGGGGCGCTGACGACAACGTTAAACCCTAATGCAGACTCCGCCGATTCTACTGCCGCTACTGAAGTACCAAATTGACCGTTATCAGCATTGGGACTAGAAAAAGTGTTTTGCAACTCGCCATCCTGATTAAACCAATAGGCAGCACCTTGAACTCCTTGTCCCAGATTATCACCAGGGGCTCCCACGAGTATTTGTGAACCCATCGCGGCTACTGAAATCCCGAACTCCCCGGTGTCTGTAGCGTTTGGACTCGTAAATGTTTCGATTAGATCTCCACTGTTGCTATTAAATAGATAGGCAGCACCTCCAGTTATGATATTGCCTTCTACCCCTATATTGTCTCCAGGTGCTCCCACTAGCACATTTGAATCCACCCCAGCGACTGAATAGCCAAATCGACCATTATTGGTGGGTGAACCCGTAGGATTAGGGCTGAAGAATTCATGCAGCTGATTCCCCGTATTGCCATCGAATAAATAAGCCGCACCTGTATCTGTTCCTTGGGTATCATCTCCTGGAGATCCAACCAAAACATTTGACCCTACGGCGGCGACGGAATAGCCAAAGCCCAAGCCTAACTGAGGGTCACCTTCAGCCGTCGAGGAATTTGGGTTATCGAAAGCTTTCTGGTATATCCCCTTGGAATCAAATAAATAAACCCTTCCGTTTTCGTCGTTTTCTCCCGGAGCGCCAATAATAACGTTGTCTGATCCCATCCCAGCTACAGCAAAACCGAATCGACCATCGTCTGGATTTTCTTCGTCGATGAAATCAGGGGGAGTCCTAAACGTTACCAGCTTTTCTCCAGTACTACCATCAAATAAATAGGCAATACCTACGTCAGTCTTCTGTATTGCTGTTTCTGTTTCGTCGTATCTCGGATCACCTACAATTACATCTGAACCTAGTGTCGCGACTGAATAACCAAACTGATTTTCTGTTGATGGATTATCCGGATTAAAGCGTATCGCTAAGGGTGAATTCGCATCTCCAATCGTGATATTTTTAGGATCAAGTAATAACGTACCCGGTTGACCGTTCAATGCTCCCGCATCAGCATGACCAGTAAAAATCAATAATTCCTTGCCAGAAACCTCAATAAATCCCCCATCTCCTGCTTCCGTTCCCCCACGGGCGCTAATGGTTCCATAAAAGCCCGTCACTCCATCTGCCCAAATAAACACCTCACCGCCTGTCCCCTGTTCCCCAGCATCAGCCGTAATCAGCGAGTTTTCACTGACTAGAGTTTGAGACGCATTAAACGTACCTTGACCCTGATAGTCACCACCCAGTCGTACTGTTCCACCGCCATACATCCCAGAAGCATTAATTGTGGCATCAAATACACCCACTTTATTACCAAACACATTCACCGACTGGGAATCAACGCCAGGAGACTCATGAGACACATCCAGAGTGCCAGAGGCGATCGCAACGCCTGCTTCTGCGGGTACACTCAGACCAGACTCCTGAAGCTGTACTTGACCTGTCTGGGTAACCGTTAATCCCGTCTCCACGCTGTCCTCTGTACCCGTCAGCAGCGTTGGTAAATCCAAGGGATCAATTGCCTCTATCTCCCCATTCTCATTAGTAGATGGTACAATTTCTAAACTTAATAATTGTCCCGGTTGACTAATCCGCACCCGATTGGATTCCGGTACAGCCGCCATGGTAATGGTGCCGCCTGGTGCAGTCAGTTGCCCGGTGTTAATTGTATTTCCCGCCAGTAAGGTTAAATGATGTCCTTCAGATACGGCTAGATTGCCACCATTAATCAGAGTGGCGGGTTGCGCTAAATCAAAGGCAAACTGGTTGGGATCACCGATTAACGTCTGATAGTTATTTTCACTAAAGACATTAAACCACTGATCCCCCTCAAACCCAATGCCTGTGGCGGTTGTGGCTGTAAACGACGCGGGAACATTTAAACGGGCATTCGCCCCAAATACAATCCCCGCCGGATTCATTAAAAATAAATTCGAGTTGCCCCCAGTAACTTGAATTAAACCATTTATAATGGAGGCTTCTCCACCAACCACCCGCCCCAAGATATTGCGAATTTGCGGATTAGACAGAAAATTGGCAATTTCACCAGCAGAAAGACCAAAGTCTTGGAAACTGTGAAATAGATTTTCCCCATCTCCGGAAACTGTGCCACCGTCAATGTTAAATTGGTTACCGTTTTGCTCAACCGTTGTACCTGTCCCATCACCAGCCTCGGTAATGGACTGAGCCATGATTAAACTTGGGGGGTTGATCGGTGTGGCTTCTTTGGTTAAAATAGAATCTTTAACCAAAGTAGTGGGTGGGTATGGCTGAGTAGTTGAGGTGTTTCTCAATAGAGAGTCAGGGTTAAACTGAGGAACAATCGGTACGTCTGTTTTATCCATATCGAGACGGATCGATATTGCCTGAGTTGGCTGTATGCTAGTCGCACCCAAAATGGGTAAGGTAGCCAACAGCAGGATTGCTCCTTTCATTGCAGAATTAATCATAGGGGCTACAAAACTCCGTGGAATAAGTAAAACTGATGTATAGGACTTTACCGAAAGGATGACACTCAACCTTAAATAAGCGAAGTCCTAACTAGAAGCCGCACTGAATCCCAATACGATTACTCAGCTATCAAATAGTACGTTGAATTTTAAAGAGACACCAAAACTCTTGCTGTTGAACTACTATTGCTGTTGAATTATCGTCGAAAACATCTGAATAATCAACCTGGGCTATCTGTTATCGGTTTCAGCTATGGTGAACCTAGGCAAATGCACAATACATACCTATCAAAGAAATTCAGAACTGTGAATCTCTTTGCCGAGATGACTCAATGATGGTCAGCCACCAACCTATATTCTCCAATGACAACAAAATACTAAATCATTGGACAAAAAAGCCACAGTATTTAGTGATACACCGCTGACTACTTTAGACAAAATGTCCAATCTACTTCTTTATAGCACACTGTTTTCAGGGTCAGGTGGCTATCGAATCAAAATTAGGGGCAATGCAATAAGCTGTTGTCTGTTGGGTACAAGAGAACAGCCACAGTGGGAAAGCGAATGATCGAACGAGGATAGTGTAGCGGGGTCTTACAGGTTCAAATCAAGTCGCTGATATCTTGTGTTTAACGTGGAATTGCGAACATCCACTAGATATAGCGGTTTTTGGCAATGATGGAAGACAAGCAACCCTAGTTAAAGGACAGGGTGATGGATAATTCTCAATTGAGAACCGCTAGAAACATTTGGGGATCACCGAGCCGAAGCACTACAGCATTCAGTAATAGGTTTGGATGCGATCGCCTCGAGTTCAATATCCTCTAACAAGTTACTCCAATCCATCGCCAGGGCGTAATTGGCGCTCTGAGTACGGCGAAGGTTGCCGATCAGGGTGAGAGAGTCAAACCAAATCCCATTCCGGGCTAAGACAACGGCGTGATCGCGGGGAGTCAACGCCCGATTTAATCCTTGTTGGAGTTCAGCCGTTACGGGAACACGCTGGATAAATCCTCTAACTCGGACTCGTTTGGGATCAGTACGAATACTCGCCTGTTGGGGATCTTCACAATAAACGGTAAAAATCCAGTTGTAGTATTGATTTTCCTTGAGCGCGGGTGTAGTTGGCGGTAAAGCAATACTCATCACGCCGGGTAGAATGTTCGTTACGGGATAGGTGGTTTCGTACACCTTCTCACCCTGATCACTCCAGAGGGCAAATTTCATCGAGTGGAATTTCTTCGCGCCATCGGGAACATAGAACCAGAAAGTAGGATGTTCCTCTACCGTTAATCCCACATTAGTATCGGGGATCAGGGCAAACAGAGACTCTCCGGATTGACTTTCCCCACAGAGACTACGACTCGCGCCACCTGTACGATTACCGGAGCGAGGACTTCCCCGACCCGACAGATCCAGATTAAACTCAAGCATATCTTGCAGCGAGGGAGTATTACTCGCTGAGTTGGTCGGTTGAGAGTAAGTCGGAAGGGGACTAACCAGACAACCAACCACAATTGATGCGATCGCCACAACTCGTTTGATGGGTGGAGGCGATATAGGTATCCTAGTCATGACATAGTAAAGTCTATAGATTTAGACATTTACATAGTACAAGTCGGTAATGTCTTCATCCGGATTTATGATACAAGTTCAGAAAAACTGATATTTATGTTGGCTTGGGGACTAGACTTGAACTCGAGTTGCCAACTGTTCCCCACAACCAGTCAACCCACACCCCACGCCCTGTCTCCTGTTTAGCTTTCTTACCCGCCACTTCAGAACTGGCAATTTGCTTCAACTTTCATCTCTGTTCTGGCTTGTGGATTATTTTTGCCATGTTGGTCTAGAGCTTACAGGCTTTTTGTAGCTGTAGCGACTCCTCGCGCCTGCAAGCCTAACTAGCCTTAACCCGATTCGGCTTAAGGCTTTATCGATTATCGATTAGAGATACTTTTCTAGAGTGTTTGCTAGAGTGGTTTTTGGAACTGCGCCCACAACCATATCAACTCGTTGTCCTCCTTTAAAAATCATTAAGGTGGGAATGCTGCGAATCCCATACTGACTGGCTACATTGGGATTTTCGTCAGTGTTGAGCTTCACAACTTTAATCTGACCTTCGTATTGTTGGGCGATTTCATCTACCACAGGGGCGACCATCCGACATGGACCGCACCAAGGTGCCCAAAAATCTACTAAAACGGGAACGTCACTATCTAGGACGTCTTGCTTAAAACTGGCGTCTGTAACTGCTACGGCTGTTGACATGCCTGGAAATCCTTGCTTGTACTATTTCTATGTGTCTTGGGATATTTTACCACAGAGAAAACTGAGCGTTCCCCTGCAAAAAAAGTATATATTTAGACATAAATTGTCATATCTTATCGGTTAAGATGTTAAGCTATCGTGACATTAGAGCTTGACGCTGAAAAAGGAACCGCCCGAACATAGTCCGGGCGGAGTGTGGTGTGAGGAGTGAACGGAAACATGCGTCTCCGCTTTCTCTATGTTAACTTACATCAGTGGGGTTTGGGGCAGTTTGTCAACCCCAAAAATTTTATTTACCCATTCCCAACTGTTGTGCTTTCTGGTAAACTTTCCCTTCTGTGAGCAGGGAGGGCGCAATCACCACCTCCACTTGCTGCATTTCTTTCAAGTTCTTAGCGCCCAAAGTTCCCATACTGGTTTTCAGCGCACCTAAAAGATTATGAGTGCCATCATCCAGTTGCGCTGGTCCAATCAGAATTTCCTGTAACGTTCCCGTACTCCCCACCTGAATGCGGGTTCCTCGGGGTAGAACCGGGCTAGGGGTTGCCATTCCCCAGTGAAATCCGCGTCCAGGGGCTTCTTTGGCACGAGCCAGTGGAGAGCCAATCATCACCGCATCTGCGCCACAAGCGATACATTTACAGATATCTCCCCCGGTAATTAAGCCACCATCCGCAATAACTGGCACATAATTACCTGTTTCTTGATGATAGTCATCACGGGCAGCCGCACAATCCGCCACCGCCGTCGCCTGGGGGACTCCCACACCCAGAACCCCCCGTGAGGTACAAGCGGCACCCGGACCAATTCCCACTAATACCGCCGCCGCACCGGCTTTCATCAGATTCAGGGCAACTTGGTAGGTGACGCAATTGCCCAAAACCACGGGCATCGGCATATCCTGGCAGAACTGTGCTAAATCTAGGGGAGTAACTGACTCTGGCGACAGGTGAGCCGTAGACACGACGGTGGCTTGTACAAAGAATAAATCCGCACCCGCCGAGGCAACAATTTCACCATATTTCATCGCCCCGGCTGGCGTAGCACTCACCGCCGCAATCCCACCTTGGTCTTTAATTTCCTGAATTCGCTGGCTGATTAATTCCGGTTTAATCGGTTCGGCATACAACTCCTGCATCAGATGAACGAATTCTGACTTACCCACCGAGGTGATTCGCTCTAATATCGGAGCAGGATCAGCATAACGGGTTTGAATGCCTTCGAGGTTTAAAACCCCTAGCGCTCCCATCTCAGATAGGATAACTGCCATTCGCACATCGATCACGCCGTCCATCGCACTGGCGATGATCGGAATTTCTCGTTCGATGCTCCCCAAACGCCAACGGGTGTCTGCCAAATTCGGGTCTAGCGTCCGTTGTCCGGGGACTAGTGCGATTTCATCGATGCCATAAGCTCTGCGAGCTGTTTTACCTCGCCCAATTTGAATATCCACGCTTCTTTATTCGTTCCCAAGACTATTTAAGCTAGGGTATCAAATTTTGTTCTTTGTCATTTGTTAGGGAACAGGGAACAGGGAACAGGGAATAGGCAATGGGTAATGGGTAATGGGCAATGGGCAATGGGCAATGGGCAATGGGCAATAGGCAATAGGCAATAGGCAATAGGCAATAGGCAATAGGGTAATGGGCTATAGAAATTTTGTCTCCCATCTCCCTCTGCTCCCCCTGCTCCCCCTGCTCCCAGACGCGCCATGGCGCGTCTCTACATTGCTTCCCCAGCTCCTTTGCCTCAACTGTGACGAGTTCGGGGATCTTCGCGATCGCGATCGCTGTTTGACCCAGATGCCCGATGGGGTGGCGCAGAACCCTCATCACTCTTAACCTGAGACGGTTCGACAAGTTTCGCGGCTGCGGAAGACGGTTGTCGTTGTCCGGGAGATTTGGATGGGGGGGGTGCTGGCGGGGTTTGCCGTTTGGCTAAGGCTGGAGTCTCGGATTCGGCTGAGGACTCTGGCGGTTTCGGGTTGCCATTTTCTCCCGTTTGAGTCGGATTATTCCGCACTAACTGACTCACCTGACCAATTAAGTTTCCTAGCTTCCCTTCATCCAGAAGCGTATTGATTAAGGATAAGCCACTGGTTGAGAGTAAGAGTTTGTTAATATCACCCATGCCATTCCCATGACCATTACCATTACTGCCATTCATCCCAGGAAACGCGAAAATTCGGGTATCGCCTAAAATTCCCGGTTGTGGCGCTAAGGCTTTGGCGATTTCTGGCAGTTTGTCTACCAAATCGGGCCAAATTGTGGTCAGCACTTGGGCGCTTAACTTGGAGTCACTCAATGTATTCTCGGCTTCAATGATTGCTCGTTTCCCTTCGGCTTCCGCTAAGGCTTTATCCCGATTTGCTTGGGCTAAGGTGCGAATGGATTCGGCTTCTAATTCTGCCGCTTGACGGGCAATTTCGGCTTGGCGACGACGGCGGAAGACATCGATTTCTACGACGTTTTGGTCGGCAATCCGTCGTTTTTCGGCTTCTTGTTCGGCTGAAATTAGGGATAAGCGTTTTTCCCGTTCTGCTTTTTCTATCTCTGTCGCCGTAACCACACCGGATTCCGCTTGAGCGCGTTCGGCTTCAGCGGCAAAGCGTTCCCGTTCTTTATTGGCGATCGCAACAGCCGCTTCCTGTTTTGCCACTTTTGATAAGCGTTCGGCTTCAGCCACCCGCACTTGGGCTTCTAGGCGGGAGGAATCGACGGTTTGCTGACGGGTAATTTCGGCGATTTCGGCTTCTTGTTTTTGGGTGGTTTGGGCGACTTTTAGCTGTTTATTCCGTTCCTCTAGAGAAATATCTGCCTCAATTTGGTTTTCTTGAACTGAGAGTTTGCGGCGAATTTCTTCTTCTTCAACGGACTTATCTTGTAAAATCTTCGTCCGTTGTACGGCGGCGGCTTCTCGGTCTTTGGCTTCTTGAATTTCCCGTTGTCGCTGGGATTTTAGGGATTCAACCTCCAGTTGTTGTCCTAGAGTGGCGTCTTCTTTTTCTTTGTTGATTCGCAGGGATTGCTTCTGGGCATCAAGTTCCTGCTGTTCAATTCTCACCTGGGTACTCAGTTCAACTTCCCGTTTTTGTTGGATGGAGCGTTGAATGGTTTCGGTTCGCAGGCGGACTCCTTGGGCATCGAAGAAGTTATTGGTATCGTAGGTGTCGCTTTCTTCTATCTCAGAAATAGCGATATTATTTAGGGTTAACCCGACTTTTTTCAGGTCAGGCTGAATCAGATTTAACACTTCATCCGCAAACCCTAATTTATCGGAATCAATTTCGGCTAAACTCTTCTTCTTAGCCGAAGCTCGAATCGCATCATCTGCCCGTTTTTCCAGGGCTTCTTTAATATCTTCAGTCGAAACTCGTCCTTGTTTCGAGAGTCGGGCGGCAGCAGTTAACACGTCGTCTTTATCGGCATTAATACAGACATAAAAGGTTGCCCGCATATTTGCCCGCAGATAGTCTTGAGTGCGAACGGCTAGGTTTCCGGTGCGTTCTACATCAATGGAAATTTCCCGTAAGGGGACACGAGTCAGTTCATGAAATCCGGGCCACACCGCACAACCGCCATACAAAATGACTTTTTTCTGTTTCACAAAGAAGCCACCGGTTCTGACAAAGGCTTCGTTATTGGGAGTGATTTTGTAAACCAGTTTATACGCCCATAACGTGGCAATAAGTCCTAAAACGATCGCCGCGATCACACCGGGGAACAAGAGGATACCACTGGGTAACTGTGCCAGGGTAGATGATACTGGAACAGGCTGGGAGGTTGATGTCGTCGATGATTGTGACATGGTAGTTTGCGCTCTCAATCTATATGTTGTATTGAAGCCTGAAACTTATACACATTTAGACCTTGTGTAAAAAGAATCACAGTTTGCTCGAATGGAATCGGGACGGTTGTGTATGCAGCCGTTATTGTGAATCTTTAGGTTGAGATGAATTAGATAACCATTGTTGTTGATCGGAACTATCTTTAGTAATCACCCGATAGCTTTCCGGTTGTCGGTCAATCACTAAGACTTGATTGCCGCGATTGGGAATAACGTTTGCCCATTTGGGTAGGGTGGCATTAATTGTCACCAGATTGCCACTGGGATCAATCACATCCACTTGACCGATTTTGCCTTGAGTTTCTAGGGGAATTGAACTAGAACTGACGCTACCCTGACACCCAATTAAGCGATCGCCACTGGCATCTTCACCAAATGTGGCAAAAATTTTGCCCAAAGGTCGAGAAATTAAACCACCACTGAATAAACTTAGGAGTAGGGAGGCAGCAGCGACGACACCGCCGAAGAAACCCGTGGGGATCGTACCCGTGAGATTTCCGATCGCCACATTAATTATCCAGCCGAACGCTCCGACCAGACAACAGTCAGTGGCGAGTAGCAAAATTAGGGGAACTTTACCCACACCCAGAAAACTGAACATTGATCCCATGGCAAAATCGCCATCGGCATCCACGTCAGCATCCGCATCGGCATCGATATCAAAATCATCATCCCCGCCACCGGAGAAAATGACAACGAGAAACAGGAGGATGCCCATCCCTAGGAAAATCCAGTAGGGCAGATTAAGCAGGTTGAATAGCATGGATCGAGATAGCGATCGCGACTGTAGCGTTACGCTCTATTAACGGATATTCTCAGCCTAGCGAGGAATAGACAAAACGGCTTCAACCCGCTAAGATACTTAATGTTTTGCTCGTCCAAAAGAATTCTTGGCGAAAGAGACATATAAGGATGAGATAGGGTATAATCCTTTATTGTAGAGACGCGCCATGGCGCGTCTCTACAGTAGGGCGGCATAGCCAAGCGGTAAGGCAGGGGCCTGCAAAGCCTTTATCCCCAGTTCGAATCTGGGTGCCGCCTTTTGCACAAGTGAGATTTCTGTTTTGTTCGCGCCTCAATGCGGGCGGGTTGAGTTCATTTAGAGGTTTGCCTTCTTCTCAACCTTTTGTCAACACCCTTTGTTATCGAGAGAGAAAACCCAAGCGTGAGAGATCGCCAGGGTAACTATGAAGGGACAAAGAGTGACATTTCCTAGTTTATCAATTGTCTCGACGGTTGCGATCGCCTCATACATTGGTTAAGGTGCTCTGCGCTACGCTCTCCCCACCCTACAGATGACGCCAATCAGGGTGTGTAGCCGATCGCATAGTCTTTTCCAATTCAGGGATGATTCGCATTCTTGACGATCAGCCCTGTCGCTTCATCACAACTTTACAAAACGAGTTAAACAATTTCCCGTTAGTTTAAATGATTTGTGAACAAAAATGAACCTGAAACCCTGATTCTCTCAGCATCTCTATTTCACAACTCATTCATACACCTGATAAATTTTTAAATCTCAATACTTTAAAGTTTCTGCAAACTTTCAAAATACATCTTTACACCATCGGGGGGGGGTACTGACAGGTGTAGGTTTTTTACTTGAGGGTGGGGACAAGACAAGGAGGACAAGGAAGGAAAGTAGACAAGGTGGAGAAGAATTGTATAGTTCAAGACGTATTTATGAAAAAAGATTGTCGTGGAAATAAACCATTTAAGGA
>NZ_JAVJUO010000075.1:0-20780 GCF_040220555.1 Coleofasciculus sp. C1-SOL-03 | reverse complement strand
TTTCCCGTTTTGAATCGTTGCCGCTTTTTCCCACAACGGTTCAGTCTTGAGGGCATCGCGGTTAACCACGATAACATCTGGAAGATAGCCCGTTTCCCAACTGGGTGCTTTGACTAAAGCGCGTCGAGGAAAACGATAACGTCGTTGTAGTTTCCGACTCAGAGTGGTGAGGTTCTCAACTAGAAATTCAGTAACATCTTCATGCTGACCTGTTGGCTGCATCTCAAAAATTTTCCCATCAATAAGTTCGTATCGTCCGTCCTCTGGATACCATTCCAGGAATTGCTCGAAGGTTAACGTTTTGGGTTGGGTTCCAATTGTGATTAAGTTACTCATCCCATTACCTTTGATAATTGATTGTTGATGCCTCAAGGATAGGTATTTTTGCCGTAAGCCTTGATACCATTGTAATGTTCATCTTCAAGGGTCTGGTTTTCCTCGAATTGAGCTAGAGTTAGCGCTGCGTCAAAAATGACGCCACCAGTATAGTTCTAGCTGGTAGGCTTGGCGCAGGTGTTGTAAGGCGGCTGTTGATAACAATCCTTTCACCAGAGCAACGAATTGTCCCCACGCTAGCAATTGTGATTCACTCGTGGCTCGGTTGAACTGATATCTATAGAATATTGTCCAAAACTCTGGGGCAATTCGAGACTTCCAGCGCTTGCGCCAACGCACCATATCTTGAGGGGTGGGGGGTTCGGCTTCCAGGATGGGCGGAAAATCGGCATAGCTGACGAATCGGCTCAACCCTTTACCGTGAATGTAAACGATATGTTGCCAGCATTCGATGCGATAAATCTCGTCGGGGGAGCGGTTAAACAGCAAGGCGACTGTCTCGACAGTGACGAATCGTGCCAGGGGGTGACGGGTGGAGGATTTGTAATTGAGTTTTGAGGCTTCAAAGGTGGGCGTTTTTGTGGTATCTGTTGATAACATAGAAATTACATCCCATTTCATGGGACATTGGCGCGATCGCTCTTGGGTTTGTCAGACTTGGAAGAGCGATCGCTTTATATATCAGAATTATCATAAGGTGCAATTGCACCGATAGTCAAGTATGGGTTTAGTCAGGCTGAAAATTCGCGAACTGGCGGCTGAGAAAGGCTGGACGCTCAAGGAGGTTGCTGATCGTTCTGGCGTGATGTACAACACGGTCAAAAGCTATGCTCGCCGTTCCGAGTTGTCAATGGTAGACTTTACCGCGATTTATAAGTTGGCTCGAACCTTTGATGTGATGATTGAGGATGTGGTTGAGATTTTGGAGGAGTAGAGGTTATAAACTTAAACCAAAATTGCAGTACCATTCACACTGAAACTCAATTACAAAAGTTGAAAGGCTTGAAGCATAGCTGAGTTCAATTGCTGAATTTGATTGACTCCTAACTTACCGATACGTCGTGTAATCAACCGACGTTCAAGAGTAGCGATTCTTGTTACCCTAACTTTAGAGGTAACCTTTAGTCCAGTATTGGAAAATTCTGGATCTGAAGCATCTAGAACAAATTCATTTGGACTGAGACGAGTTAGATTTTGAGATGAAATAAAACAGAGGGTTATGTCATCACCTGTAGAATCTACCCATAACACTACAGCCGGACGCAGCTTTGTTGTACTCAAATCTGTGAAAGGGAAGGGAACTAAAACAATATCTCCTTTTTTGACAGACATTAGATTGCTTCCCCATCTTCAAGAGTATACAAATCGGGTTCATCGTACAGGAAGTTAAACGAGCCACCCTTTTGAGCCATTTGCATTAAGTCACCTGTTGAAGGACTTGATGATTCAAAAAACAGCTTTTCCTCAAGTAAATGACGCTCTTCTTTCGAGAGAGATAGGATAACTTGGATTAGAGAGTCAACGAGTTGAGTGTTCATATTCAATAGTTTTGTTTTACAAGAGTTAAGCCAGATTCAGTGTTTTGTCAAAAGTGACGCCACCAATATTGTTTGCTTCTGGTAGGCTTGCTTCTGGTAGGCTTGGCGCAGGTGTTGTAATGCGGCTGTTGATAACAACCCTTAATCGTGCTAGAGGATGACGGGTGGATGACTTGTAATTGAGTTTTGAGGCTTCAAAGGTGGGCGTTTTTGTGGTATGTGTTGATAACATAGTAATGAATTCCCATTTAATAGGATATTGGCGCGACCGCTCTTAGGTTTTTCAGACTAGGGGAGCGATCGCTTTATATATCGGAATCCTAACAAGGTGCAATTGCACTGATAGTCAAGTATGGGTTTAGTCAGGCTGAAAATTCGAGAACTGGCGGCTGAGAAAGGCTGGACGCTCAAGGAGGTTGCTGACCGTTCTGGCGTGATGTACAACACGGTCAAAAGCTATGCTCGCCGTTCCGAGTTGTCAATTGTATCCTTTTGTTCCCAGTCCATAAAACTGTAGTAATCTTCGACAAGGGAGCGACGTGGATAACTAGAAGAATAATCTTGTCTTGGAAAATCTCCTTGCACAAAGATTTCATCTATCTGTTTTAAAACAAAATTATCTACACAAAATTCTCTAACTTCAATCCTTAAAGCTTTCAGAAGTGGATTCATGCCTTATCCAGAAAATTTACCAGGACTTACGCAGCTACTACCACAGTGGCAAAGGTGCGTTACGCTACCCGTCGGGAACGCTTCGCGAACGCTAACACACCCTACTGGACTGACACAGCTAAAATTGTGGAATAGATTTGACCATTGAATCGGGCGCAAGTCTTTGCGCCCCTACAGTTTCCGGGCTCCCATTCTAATTCATCAAATAAGGTGTGCCACGCCACTACACATAGAGACTTTGCGTAAGTCCTATTTACCTAATGCTACAAAAATCCCCCACCCGAAGGCAGGGGATTATTTAATTACCTACAAGGCTTCAGTTCGCTAACCGAACTTACCCGCAGTCGAGGCAATCACAAACGCCGCGTAAGTTAAGACATACCCCACCGTAAAGTGAGCTAAACCAACCACACGAGCTTGAACGATGGACAGAGCAACAGGCTTGTCCTTCCAACGAACCAGGTTCGCCAGAGGCGTGCGCTCATGCGCCCAAACCAACGTTTCAATCAGTTCTTGCCAGTAACCACGCCAGCTAATCAGGAACATGAAGCCAGTCGCCCAAACCAGGTGTCCTAAGAGGAACATCCAAGCCCAAACGGACAGGTTATTGGTTCCAAACGGGTTGTACCCGTTGATTAGCTGAGAGGAGTTCAGCCAGAGATAATCACGCAGCCAACCCATCAGATAGGTTGAATTCTGATTAAATGTAGCTACGTTGCCTTGCCAGATGCCCAGATGCTTCCAGTGCCAGTAGAAGGTTACCCAACCAATGGTATTCAGCATCCAGAACATCGCTAAATAGAAAGCGTCCCAAGCGGAGATATCGCAAGTGCCGCCACGACCGGGACCGTCGCAGGGGAAGCTGTAACCGAAGTCTTTCTTATCGGGCATCAGCTTAGAACCACGGGCATCCAACGCGCCTTTGACCAGAATCAAAGTGGTGGTATGCAGACCGAGTGCGATCGCGTGGTGAACTAAGAAGTCACCCGGACCAATGGTCAGGAACAAGGAGTTACCGCCATCGTTAATCGCATCTAACCAACCGGGTAACCAAACGTTCCCGTAGTTGGGCCAAGCCGTGGTGGCAATGCTATCTGGATTAGATAGCAGCGTATCGAATCCGTAGAGCAGCTTACCGTGAGCCGCTTGAATCCATTGAGCGAAAACGGGCTCAATTAGAATTTGCTTTTCAGGAGTTCCAAATGCCACAACGACATCGTTGTGAACATAAAGACCCAAGGTGTGGAATCCGAGGAACAAGGAAACCCAGCTCAAGTGAGAGATGATTGCTTCCTTGTGATCCAATACCCGTGCCAACACATTGTTCTTATTCGCTTCCGGGTCGTAGTCCCGCACCAGGAATATTGCTCCGTGGGCGAATGCACCGACCATTAAGAAGCCTGCAATGTATTGGTGGTGAGTATACAACGCTGCCTGCGTGGTATAATCCCGCGCCATAAATGCGTAAGGCGGCAAGGAATACATGTGTTGCGCCACCAGCGAGGTAACTACACCTAAGCAAGCCAAGTGCCAACCTAACTGGAAGTGCAGCGAGTTGTTATAGGTGTCGTAGATTCCTTTGTGACCTTCACCCAACAAACCACCAAACGGGGTTCCCGGTGGGGGATTGTGCGCTGCCATGATGTCTTTCATGCTGTGTCCAATACCGAAGTTCGTCCGGTACATGTGACCCGCAATGATAAACAGAACAGCGATCGCCAGGTGGTGATGAGCAATATCGGTCAGCCACAGGGATTCAGTCTGAGGATGGAACCCACCTAAGAAGGTAAGAATCGCCGAGCCAGCACCTTCGGACGTACCAAAGATATGGTTGGCTGTATCTGGATTCTGGGCATAAACCCCCCAGTTTCCTGTGAAAAACGGAGCTAAACCCGCTGGGTGTGGCTTGACGGACAGGAAGTTATCCCAACCCACATGCTGTCCCCGCGCTTCGGGAATCGCAACGTGAACTAGGTGACCGGTCCAAGCTAAGGAACTCACCCCAAACAGACCCGCTAAGTGGTGGTTTAGGCGAGACTCAGCATTTTTAAACCAAGCCAAGCTAGGACGGAACTTGGGTTGTAAGTGCAGCCAACCTGCAAACAGGAAGACGGCGGCTAATACCAAGAGGAATAATGCCCCTTGATACAGATCCCCATTTGTCCGCATCCCGACGGTGTACCACCAGTGATACACCCCAGAATAAGCAATATCAACAGGGTTAGACGCACCGGCTTGCGTAAAGGCATCAACAGCCGGTTGACCGAATTGAGGGTCCCAAATCGCGTGGGCGATCGGACGGACGTTGAGCGGATCTTTGATCCACTGTTCAAAGTTGCCTTGCCAGGCGACGTGGAACAGACTGCCAGAAGTCCACAGGAAGATGATTGCTAGATGACCAAAGTGAGAGGCGAAAATCTTCTGATAAAGATTTTCCTCCGTCATGCCATCATGGCTCTCAAAGTCATGGGCGGTGGCAATTCCGTACCAGATTCGACGTGTCGTCGGATCTTGAGCGAGATCCTGGCTAAATTTCGGAAATTTTGTTGCCATCTGTCTTTCGTTAGGAAATCCTACAGAGACTTATGCTTGTGCTGCTCGTTTTCTGTCTTCTGTGACCCCCTGGAACCGAAGTTCCAGGTTGGGATAGGGTCGAGACAGGCAAGACACAGCGTCTTGCTTTATAGTGGTTTCGATTCAAACAGCCGTCATCCGACTGCTAGGATTCGTGCCAGGAAGAATGCCCAAGTGGTGACAATTCCTCCTAGGAGGTAGTGGGCTACCCCCACAGCCCGACCCTGAACAATGCTCAGAGCGCGAGGCTGAATCGCTGGCGCCACTTTTAGTTTATTATGCGCCCAGACAATGGATTCGATCAGCTCTTGCCAGTAGCCACGACCACTGAACAGGAACATCAAGCTGAATGCCCAGACAAAGTGAGCGCCTAAGAACAGGATGCCATAAGCTGACAACGCTGTGCCGTAGGAGTTGATCACCTGAGAGGCTTGCGCCCAGAGGAAGTCACGCAACCAACCGTTAATTGTAATTGCGCCAGCGGCAAAGTTACCGCCCGTGATATGAGACACGGTACCATCGGACGCCACCGTTCCCCAAACATCGGACTGCATCTTCCAGCTAAAGTGGAAAATTACAATCGAGATGCAGTTATACATCCAGAACAGACCGAGGAAGACGTGATCCCAAGCTGAGACTTGGCAAGTACCACCCCGACCTGGACCATCGCAGGGGAAGCGGAAACCCAGGGATGATTTGTCAGGAATCAAACGAGAGTTCCGGGCATATAGCACACCTTTGAGCAGAATCAGTGCGGTGACGTGAATCTGGAAGGCGTGAATATGGTGGATTAAGAAATCCGCCGTTCCCAAGGTGATCGGCATCATTGCCACTTTGCCACCCACAGCAACCATGCCACCGCCAAAGGCGTAGCTGACAGGTTCTAGGGCATTGGGAGCGGTTCCGCCAGGAGCTAGGGTATGCAAATGCTGCACCCACTGGGCAAAGATCGGTTGGAGTTGAATCCCCGTATCCGAGAACATATCTTGAGGACGACCAAACGCTCGCATCGTGTCGTTGTGAACGTACAGACCGAAGCTATGGAAGCCGAGGAAGATACAAACCCAGTTCAGGTGAGAAATAATCGCATCCCGGTGACGGATGACCCGATCCAATAGGTTATCCACATGAATATTGGGATCATAGTCCCGCACCATGAAGATTGCCGCATGAGCAGCACCCCCAACGATACAGAAGGCACCAATCCACATGTGGTGGGTAAAGATGGACAATTGCGTACCATAATCGGTGGCTAAGTACGGATACGGAGGCATCGCGTACATGTGATGCGCCACGATAATGGTCAGCGAACCGAGCAGCGCTAAGTTCCAGGACAGTTGAGCATGCCAGGAGGTGGTGAAGATCTCATACATCCCTTTGTGGCCTTGACCAGTGAAGGGACCCTTATGAGCTTCCAGAACTTCCTTAAAGCTATGACCAATTCCCCAATTCGTCCGGTAGAAGTGACCTGCGATGATAAACAGAACCGCGATCGCTAAGTGGTGATGCGCGGTATCGGAGAGCCACAATCCACCTGTGGTTGGGTTTAAGCCACCTTTAAAGGTGAGGAAGTCAGCATACGCCCCCCAGTTCAGGGTGAAGAACGGCTTCAACCCTTGCTCGAAACTGGGATACAACTCTGCCATCAAGCTCTTATTCAGGATGAACTCATGGGGGAGAGGAATATCCTCAGGAGCTACCCCAGCATCCAGTAGCTTGTTGATCGGCAGAGAGACGTGAATCTGGTGACCCGCCCAACCTAATGAACCACACCCTAACAATCCAGCTAAGTGGTGATTCATTGTGGACTCTACATTCTGGAACCATTCCAACTTGGGCGCCCGCTTGTGGTAGTGGAACCAGCCAGCAAACAGCATCAGGGCTGCCATGACTAGACCACCAATGGCGGTGCAGTAGAGTTGAAATTCGTTAGTGATTCCAGATGCACGCCAGATTTGGAAGAATCCTGACGTGATTTGAATGCCGTGGAACCCGCCACCGACATCCGCATTCAAAATGTCTTGACCCACGATGGGCCAGACT
Source organism: Coleofasciculus sp. C1-SOL-03 (assembly GCF_040220555.1). Lineage (NCBI taxonomy): Bacteria > Bacillati > Cyanobacteriota > Cyanophyceae > Coleofasciculales > Coleofasciculaceae > Coleofasciculus > Coleofasciculus sp. C1-SOL-03. Next base: position 13,617 of record NZ_JAVJUO010000075.1, on the reverse strand, counting down.
ACTTGAGCGCTTGGCTTGATGTTGATTGGATCAGTAAGCCAAGCTTCGTAGTTGGAAAACCGAGCGCCATGGAAATACATGCCGCTCAACCAGACAAAAATAACCGCTAGGTGACCGAAGTGAGCGCTAAAGATTTTGCGCGATACATCTTCTAGGTCACTGGTATGACTATCGAAATCATGAGCGTTCGCGTGAAGGTTCCAAATCCACGTCGTGGTTTTTGGTCCCTTGGCTAGGGTACGGTCGAAATGACCCGGCTTAGACCACTTCTCAAATGAAGTAGGAACTGGATCTTTATCGACTACTACCTTCGCCTTCGTGTCCCGCTCAGGAGGGCTGATTGTCATCAGGAGTCTCCTCTCTATACAAGGAACGAGAAATATCCAAAAGGAAGTTTGCTTTTTATCAATTTAGCGGAAAGTACCGCTTTTGGCGTAACTTTCCTGGAAAAACGATATCCCCGTTGAAATTCAGGGGATACTCTTTTGTTGATGATAGGTCTGCTAGAGGCAGGCTTGGGCTGCACTTAACAAAAATTCAAATTTCAGCAAATCAAGGTCTACTTTGGGTTGTGCTGTGAGCAAACTCCTCAAAAAGTCAAGAGTGTGGTGAAAAAATTTACAAAACTCAACAATAGGTAGATTTAATCTCAGATTGGTCATTGGTCATTGGTCATTCGTCAAGTCGGGGCGGGTTTAGTTACATCTGGGTGCAACCGAAAAGATAGTAGTGAAACCCGCCCCTACATAATTTCCCCCATCTTCCCCATCCATCAGTAGAGGAGGAGCCATTGTTCGCTATAGTTCCTAATGAGCAGAATTCGTTGAGGAGATAGTGTGTTGGCTAGGAATCTTTGGTGGAAAACAGTAAAGACGATTTGTGCAGTTGCGCTGGTGGTCGTGCTTATGGCGGGACTGGTAGCCTGTGGCGATCGCACACAGACAGTACAGCCACTCGAAGAGGAAGCCCCACCGCCAACAGAACCCGTGGCACGACTCTCAGAAGTCGCCCCGCCCCCAGTAATTCAGCAACTGAACCGCCGCTTAGAAACCTATCAGCCTCAAGTCACCATCCTCAGTCCCACTCCGGATCAGATTCTCCAAGACACCACCGTCTCCGTACAATTCCAGGTGCAGGACTTACCCCTGTTCAAACACTCGGAATTAGACATGGGTCCTCATCTAAACGTAATTCTTGACAATCAGTCTCATATTCCGGTTTACACCCTCGATCAACCCCTAATCCTGGAAGACTTATCCCCCGGAACCCACACCCTACGAGTTTTCGCCGCTCGTCCTTGGCACGAAAGCTTTAAAAATGAAGGAGCCTACGCTCAAACCACATTTCACGTATTTACCCAAACGGACGATAATAATCCGGTAGCCAACCTGCCGCTATTAACCTATAACCATCCCCTAGGTAGCTATGGTGCTGAACCTATCCTGCTCGACTTCTACCTGACGAATGCACCCCTGCACCTCGTCGCCCAGGAAAACCCAGAAGACGAGATTATCGATTGGCAAATTCGCGTCACCATCAATGGTGAACGTTTTACCCTAGATCGCTGGCACTCTGTTTATCTCAACGGCTTTAAACCCGGTAAAAACTGGGTGCAGCTAGAGTTTCTGGATGAGCAAGGAAATCCGGTTAAAAACGCCTACAATAACACAGCGCGGCTCGTTCGTTATCAGCCAGGAGGCGATGACACCCTGTCTCAGTTAATGCGGAACGAACTCTCTGTTGAAGTTGCCCGTAGCATTATCGATCCCAACTATCAAGTTCAAGCTGCACCAACACCTGCTCCCGAAGTCACCCCCACACCTACACCTGAACCGACGCCATTGCCTACCGTAGAGCCAACACCGATACCCTCAGTGTCTCCTACTCCTAGCGAAGAAATCCCAACGGCTGAATCAGAGATATCCGAAGACGTTCCCACCCCAGAACCCGAAACACCTGTCGAAGAAATCCCAACGGCTGAATCAGAGATACCCGAAGACGTTCCCGCCCCTGAACCCGAGACACCTATTGAAGAAACACCAATACCGGAAACCGAGACTGGGGAAAAATCTCCCACAGTCGTAGAACCCACTACCCCCGATGACACCGTCCCCTCAGCCAAAGACTTGGAAACTCCGGAAGCCGAACCCACAGAAAAATCCCCATCCCGTGGCTTTTTCAATCGCTTCTATCAAACCATCAGGGAACGATTCCAAAAACCCAAAGTTTCTCCTACCCCATCCCCTGAACAACCAGAAGAACTAGAAACACCGTCACCTGAACCTGAGGTTTTGCCAGAGGAAACCGAGTCGCCGCCAGAACCCCAAGCGGATACAGAACCTGTAACTGTACCCCAAGAAACTTCTGAGCAAGCCTCGGATATCGTGACAGAGAAAACCGAATCTCAACCCAAACCCGAAGCATCTACACCCGTGGAGAAAACCCAAACCTCCCCAGAGGAACCCCAAGCGGATACAGAACCTGTAACTGTACCCCAAGAAACTTCTGAGCAAACCTCGGATATCGTGACAGAAGAAAGCGAATCTCAACCCAAACCCGAAGCATCTACACCCCTCGATAAAACTCAAACATCTCCAGAGGAACCGCAAGCGGATATAGAACCTGTAACTCCAACCCCAGAAACTCCCCCACAGCCATCTGAAGTGATTCCAGAGGACACAGAATTGAACCCAGAGACAACCCAAACCACCCCAGAAGAGGAGACAGATAAATCAGTAACTCCCGATCAACCATTACCGCCGGAATCCCCTGAATCGGAAGAAGACACGCCAATTCCCTCGCCAACACCCACAATTAAACCTGTCGTTCCTGACGCTGACTTGCCACCCACTTTACCCGAACTGATAGAAAAATAATTGCTTATGGTATTGATGAGCAAGGGTAATCAGCAGAGAAAAACCTGACTCTATCGTTGATTCCTCGTACACTCTTATCGTTAAACTGGAATTAGGATCGGAGCATTCAACAACCCTAAGCTGAATGGCACGCTCCTCGTATTCTGGTGGGCAATGCCCACCCTACGGTATATAAATGGTTTTGCTGCTCCAAAAATGCTGATATGAGCAATCAATAATCAACCATCAACCATCAACGAGAGATGATTCCATGACATCACGGGTTCGAGCGCCAGAACTTCCCCAAGACGGCATCTGGTTGAATACGGATCACCCACTTTCCCTGACGAGTTTAAAAGGGCGGGTGGTGATTCTCGACTTTTGGACGTACTGCTGTATTAACTGTCTGCATGTTCTGCCAGATTTAAACTATTTAGAACAAAAATATAAAGATAGTCTGACTATTATTGGCATTCATTCGGCTAAATTTGATAACGAAAAAGAGGCGGAAAATATTCGTCAGGCAATTCTTCGCTACAATGTTGAGCATCCGGTGGTTGTAGATTTTAATGGTAATCTCTGGCAGCAGTATGCAGTTCGGGCGTGGCCCACGTTAGTCGTGATTGGCCCGGAAGGATATGTGATTAGAGACGTGGCGGGAGAAGGGAATCGAGCGGTTCTCGATCAACTGATTGGGGAACTGATCCAGAAACACCAGCAAAAAGGCACAATGACAATGGAGCCACTTCGTTTCACCTTAGAAAAACAGCGACAGCCCTTGACTAATCCCTTGGCATTTCCTGGTAAAGTTTTGGCTGATGAATTTAGCGATCGCCTATTTATTGCTGACTCGGGTCATCATCGGATTGTGGTGAGTACGTTGGCAGGTGAGATATTAACGATTATTGGTACAGGTGAACCAGGATTGACGGATGGCACGTTTGCCGAAGCCCAATTTTTTGCACCTCAAGGTATCACACTAGATCCCGACAATCAACGTCTTTACGTGGCGGATACGGAAAATCATTGCTTGCGCTGCATTCATCTCAAAACTGAGCAAGTTGCAACCATTGCGGGTACGGGGGAGCAAAGTCGCCAGATTCAACCCCATAGTGGTTTAGGGTTACAGACAGCATTGAATTCGCCGTGGGATATTGAAATAATTGATAATCGCCTATTGATTGCCATGGCGGGTTCTCATCAAATTTGGGAAATGCAGCTTGAAACCGGTGAAATTGGCACATACACGGGGACAGGTGCAGAAGCCTGCTTAGATGGATCACGCCAGGAAGCCGCCTTTGCTCAACCCAGTGGGATTACCAGCGATGGTCGAGAACTCTACGTGGCTGATAGTGAAGCCAGTTCGATTCGGGGAGTGGGTCTGATTAATAATTTACCCGTGCGGACAATTTGTGGCAGTGGTGAACTGTTTGAATTTGGCGATCGCGATGGTCAAAAGTCCCAGGTGCGACTCCAGCACTGTTTAGGGGTGGAATATACCCAAAATTACCTCTGGGTGGCGGATACTTATAATCACAAAATTAAGCGCGTCGATCCGACTACAGGAAGTTGTCAGACCTTGTTAGGTAACGGAAAAGCGGGACACCGCGATGGTCAGAGTCATGAAGCCGAGTTTGCCGAACCTTCTGGAGTCAGTGCGATCGCGGCTCGTCTTTATATTGCTGATACGAATAATCATGCCATCCGTTGCGTTGATTTGGGTACGTTGGAGGTGACTACTTTAAATGTGAGATGAAGCTTGAATCTCCTGTGCTACAGTCGCTAACACCGCATCATGAATCGCCCCATTACTGGCAATAATTCCCTGATTATTGGACAGCTTCGTTCCACAGGCAAAGTCTAAGGGTTTACCATACATATCGCTGACTCGTCCCCCGGCTTCTTCTAACACCACTACACCCGCCGCATGATCCCATATATTTTGCCGTTTTGAGGACGCTAGGGGAAAGGGTAAGCGGATGTAGAGATCGGCTTCGCCTCGGGCAATGATACCGTATTTCACCATGGAATCAATCTGTAGGGACGGGGTGATAAAACCCAGGGATTGAGCGATCGCAGCTTCCAATTCGGGGTTTCCATGAGACGATTCTATGCTTTTGACTAATCGGAGAGACTCGATCCGATCGCATTCATTGACGCGGATCATCTGAGGTTGACCTCCAGCCAGGGGAATCAGACTTGTCCCTTCTCCTTTGACGCCGACAAATAGAACGCCGCGATCGCTATCCGGTTGGTTGGGATGAATCGGAATCGCTGGAGATCCTAATACGCCCAGTTTCACCTCACCGTCTTCAATTAGCGCTAAGGCGATCGCATAATTGTCACCCCGGACATAGCCTTTTGTCCCATCAATCGGATCAAGCGTCCAATAGCGATTTGCCACTTGACCTGTACCCCGATCAATCCAGGTGATCACGGTTTCCGGTGTCGCCTCGCCAATCTGAGACCTAACATAATGAGTCACCCCTGTCAACTGTTGCGTCATCGCCGGTTGTCGCAACAAGCTAGAGTTTTCCTCACCCACAATCGGATCACCGGGAAACGCCTCCGCTAATACCCGACAAATAACGGCTTGTGTGCCAAAATCTGCTACAGTTACCGGAGAGCGATCGGGTTTGGTTAGGGTTAAGGAACCCTCTTCTCGACGCACTTGTTCACATAATTGAGCCGCAGCCGTTACAGCTTGGATGGCGACCTGTTTTTCTCGCTGGTAGGACATGGTTTAATGCTGAGTCTGATCTTAACCCCGTTAGTATATAGGGTGTTGACTCAATTAAGGTTAAGGGATTAATCGTTATGCTTCTATTCCCTCAGCGTCTTAACTAAGTCCCTGGACATAAATTCTGTATCCTTGACTAAAAAATGTTAACACGCTTCAAATCCTTACGGCTGCCTGTTGCCTGTTCCTTCCTCATCTCAACCCTTCACTTTAATTGTTCCCACTTTCTTATTTAGAACTATCAGAATCAGCATTGGAATTAGAAGCGACAGCCAGAGTAGTCGGGGATTTTTTGTCGTTCAACGGATTGGAGAAAAAATCTCCCGTCTGTGGGGGTAACGTGGGGTCAAGAACAATTTCCGCTAAACTTTTTACTACCCCCGTCACTGGAATCGCCAGAATCACGCCTAAAATTCCGCCAATTTTCGCCCCCAATAGCAACGAGGTTAGAATAATCACGGGCGATAAACCGGTTAAATTGCCCATAATTCGTGGCGCAATTAAATTATCTTTCACCTGTTGCAAGGCGACAGATACGCCCAAAACTTCTAAGGCTAGCCACCAATCAATAAAGGCGACGACAATGACCACGGTAGTAATTCCCAGAGTAGCGCCAACAAAGGGAATGATTTCCATGAAGCCGATAAAAACAGCGAACAGCAGAAAAAACGGCACTTGTAATACCCGAAAGCCCAGAGTTAATGTAGTTGCCATAAATAACCCCAGCAACAGTTGACCGGATACAAACCGCTGTAGATTACGTCGCAGGGCTTGGGTTAAACCATAACGGATTTTGGTGGAGACAATACTGGTAATCCCGCGCCATAATCGTTCCCCATCAATGAGCATGTAAAACGAAAGAACCAGGACTAAAATTAAGTCGATAAACCAGTTAAATGTCCCCACAACTAAGCCCAAACCCGTTGACGCGATCGCTTCGGCTTGGGCTTGGATACGTGCCAAGAGTTGAGAGCCTAAAATTCGCACATCAAAGGGCAAGTTATGGTCTACACTCCAGGCTTGAAACTCCACCAATTGCTGTTGACCTTGTTCAAGCAATTCGGGAAACCGCGTTACTAATTGCCGTCCTTGATTCAACACAGGTGGGGCTAGCGTTAAGGCAATAAATACCACAAACACTGCGGCGACCAAATAAACCAAAATTGCCGCCACTGTGCGAGGTAAAAAGGGTCGCAGTAGCCGCACGGCATAGTTAAGCAAAAACGCAATCAGAGACGCCGTGAGTAAAATACTAATGATTTCCCCGACATAACTCAGCGCCATCAGCGTCATCCAACCGGTTACTAATACCAGTAACCAGGTAATTAGCAGTTTTTGAATGGGTGAAAACATAAAAGAATTCATCGCAGTTTCCGGATTGTTTTCTTTTGTCCGACTACTTAGTTTACTCTGATCACGTCGCGATTGAGTCAGATAAGACCCCAACTTTAGGGTAGCAGGTTGGTGATCATCGTTCCGGTTTCGCTGTCATCCCTCCGGTTTAGGGTGCTGTAAGTACCTGGATCTAAATTCTGTTCGCTGTACTAAGAAATGTTAACAAGCCTCAAATCCTTACATAAACCAATGCGGCTCTCCACCTCTAAGTTTAATTGTTTCCACCGACTGATGAGAGTCTTCCCGACTGCATGACAATTGTCAACGAATCTCGGTTGAGAGATTAATTATCGGCAGAAAGATGGAGAAGCTAGGCGGTATTTATCAGGTCAGCTTGTCATCCTGAAGCGGGATGATTTTATCGCTAGATTGTGATAGAAGTTTCCCAGTAGAATAATTCGGTCGCATCGAACCAAGTTCAATCATCTCGAAAATCGAGGTGATTTGCTCCAGGGGATAATTTATTTGTTACCCTAATCAATAGACGAAGAATTAGCTGTAGCAACGGGTACAGCTAGGCGAACATCAGATGTCAGGTATAGACGCGAGACTGGCGTCTGTCAAAGTTCTGTTGTCATGCCTAGGTACAACTGATTTGAAGGGTTGGTCAATTTACGCCATCCTCTGCTAAGGAACAAGAGAGTACCGTTAAATCTCTCATCAGTTGAGGACTGAAATAAGTCTATGCTATAAATAGAGTCTTTGTAATCTTATTGGGTGGAGTACATCGAGTAGAATGAAACAAGTGGGAACTCATCTGGTCGTTGACGCATGGGAAGCGCCTGAAGACCTTCTTAATGATCCTGAGGGAATTCGCCGCGCCTTAATTGATGCGGTTTCTGCTGGAGAAGGAACGCTCATTGATTTATGTGTACACCAGTTTAGTCCCCACGGAGTTACGGCGACAGCGACATTGGCGGAGTCTCATATTGCTATCCATACGTGGCCCGAACATGGCTATTTTGCCGCAGATTTATTTTTTTGCGGCTGTGGTAAGCCCAAAGAAGCGATGAAACTGCTACAAACAGCGCTCCAAGCCAAGCAGGTGCGGATGAGGGAAATTCCACGCGGTTTTGATACTATACCAGACATTCAGGAGCGAATTGAAGAGTCTGTCTATCAGATGGTGAGTTGACATCCCTCCTACTCACCCGTTGAGTAGCTGGGGAAGCATGTAGAGACGTAGCATGCTACGTCTGGGAAGCTGGGGGAGAGATAAACTGTTCAGTTATTTCTGCCTTCTTGGACTAGGTAAAGTGGGGAACTGCAAATGTGGCTACAGAGGTTAAGGTAGAGTCACCCTGGAGGAAAAAACCATGTTCGAGACAATTATTGTGTTTGTCTTAGGTTTGACCCCCCCAGTGCTTTCGATATGGGTGATGCATCGGGCTAAGGAACAGGCGCAAATTCGGTTAAGAAATTCGATTCAAGCATCAACGGCTAGGGTACTACCCAGAAATCCACATCCATTACCGCCGGATCAATATTATCTGGAAGGGGTTGGTTATTTAATCGGTGATATTACTTGTCGATTTAATGCTCGTTGAACGGGTAGGTTCACAGACAGATCCCCGACTTCTTCAAGAAGTCGGGGATCTTGCTTAGTGACTGTACCTCATCAACCTGCAATTTGCTGTAATCTTGATGGTTTCCTCTAACTGAACGACAAAACTCGCCCTGCTCCCCAGATAAAATGGATTCAATGGTTCTCGCGAAAATAAGCGGTAGCCAATTGCGTGATGTGTTGAATTTCGCTTAAATCAGGACTCTGAATGGGATTATTCATGCCTAACCAGAGCAGATATTCAATATTACCCGCCGGACCAGTAATCGGTGACCAAGTTAAGCCTTGATAGACCCAACCTAAATCATGAGCGGCTGGTAAGATTTGGGCGATCGCGCCAGCCTGATCTTTAGGATCGCGTACCACGCCTTTTTTGCCAACCTGTTCTCGTCCCACTTCAAACTGGGGTTTCACCAGCAACACCACCTCACGCGGCGCTTGCAGCAGGTTCCACAAGGCGTCTAGAATTTTTGTCAGGGAAATAAACGAGACATCGACAACCCCTAAATCGGGATAAATCTCCTGTTTATCCGGGTTGTCTACTTGCAGGGATTCTCCATATAAATCAGTCGGTTGCAAATAGCGTAAATTCGTGCGTTCTTTCAAAATTACCCGCTGATCATTTCGCAATCTCCAAGCGACTTGTCCATACCCCACATCAACACCATAAACCCGTTTTGCCCCCCTTTGCAGTAAGCAGTCGGTAAAGCCTCCCGTGGAAATACCGCCATCTAAGCAAATCCGTCCCTCTACAGCAATGCTAAACTCGTCTAAGGCTTTGGCTAACTTTTCCCCACCTCTGGAAACATAAGGGGATTTCTGAGCAATTTTAATCTCAGCAGTTGTCTCGATTTCAGTTCCCGGTTTATCGACAAGTTGCTGATTAACCCGTACTTCTCCCGCCCGAATCAACCGCTGTGCCTGTTGTCGGGATTCGCATAAATTAAGGTCTACTAATAAACTATCCAGTCGTTGTTTCAAGCGTCTAATGGATCAACAAATTAATCGACCCTATTATCATACTCAATTTGGTTTTATACAAGAAGTCGGGGATCTTAGTTGGTGTAATCAAAGTCCCCCTTTTAAAGGGGGATTTAGGGGAATCTAAACCTTGCTACCTGGAAACTTAGATATCCAGATCAGTTAAATCCAGTCGAGAACCATAGGTTTCAATGAATTCCCGGCGAGGAGCAACCCGATCGCCCATGAGAACGGTAAAGATGCGATCGGCTTCAGCTGCATCTTCGATCTCGACACGCTTCATCGTCCGCGTTTCTGGGTTCATCGTGGTATCCCAGAGTTGATCGGGCATCATTTCGCCCAAGCCTTTGAACCGTTGGATACTGTAATTGGCGTTAGCCGGGAACTCATGTTGAATTAAGTTGGTGAGTTCGCGATCGCTATAACAGTAGTAATGATTGCGTCCACGTTCTACTTTATACAATGGCGGACAGGCAATATGGATATACCCCTGATCCACCAGCGCCCGTTGATAGCGGTAGAAAAAGGTCAGCAATAGGGTGCGGATATGGGCGCCATCGACATCAGCGTCCGTATTCCGCGCTGCCAATCCTCCTGTTCCACAAATAAAGTTTTGGTCACCCTCCACGGAAAAATCATACACATAGTCACCCACCAATTCAACTTCGTGATTCTCCACCACTTTCAATCCCATCAAATCATCGCTGATGGATAGATATTGTTGCGGCTGACTCTTTGGACGTGCCAAATAATCTTCCAATCGTTTTGCCTGATGATGGCGCTGCCAGATTAGCCGACACTGTTTCAGTTGCTCTTTACTGCAGATGCGAATAAAGTAGGCAAGATGTCGTGTTTGAACAGGAGATTCAGGAGGATTTCGGTGCTGGCTATTGTGAACACCAGCAATTAAGCCAAGTTGTCCCAATAAATAGAGTAAACCATCTTTCAATGTGGCAGAAACCGTTCCAAATACAATGCTATTTTTGGTGACTGAGCCATCACCGAGTAAATAACCCTCCAAAAATGCCAGTTGTAAGGATTCAGGTAAGCTAAAAACAATATCCGGCAACTTCTTCTCGTGCGCCCATCCATTCAATCCCCACGCTTGTAATAGTCGCGCTGCGGCAACACTGTGGAAATAGAGTTTAATTCCATCGTATCGTGGATCATTATAGCGACGTGGTGTTTCACCAAAGACAGATTCAATCGCCGTAATCAGTTCCGGAATAAACGGTTCATCCTTTTTACCTAAATTCAGGCTAACTTGATGCTGACTCAGGGTTCCTTCCGCCACATACCAACCCAAGAACCAGAGTAATTCTGGCGTAATCGGCAAATAGCGGTTAAATGCCTTATTTGTATGCGCCTGGGGTACAAGTTGCACCTCGTCATCAAGCTGCGCCAGTTCACTCGGCGTAAAGTAGTCAAAGGGTTTATAGTTACTCACCTCACGCCAACGGGCATTTTTACTCGTATCATCTTGGGCTAAACAGTCATCCAGCTTCGAGGGTAACGTCTCGTAACTCACATGATCATTTCCGCCAATCGCATCCAGATAATTGAGGAAATCCGGTAACGTGGGGCGATTAATCCCTCGTTCCCAGTGACTAATCGTTATCGGCTGTTTCACGCCAACGGTAGTCGCCACCTGCTTCTGGGAGATTCCTAACTCTTGACGTTGAGCAATTAACTGTTGCCATCCGGCTGAGTCTAGCGTAACCCGTGGCTCATTCCATTGATCCTGTCGCGTCACCTTTGCCAGAACCCGTTGGCTGGCAATTTTTCGCACCGCTTCCCCTTGTAAATAGAGGGATTGAGTCAATCCGGCTCGATACAATGTTTTGAGCAAATCCACTCGTGTCGGAATTTCTTTTGGACGCGGTAAACGCCGACTCGCTACCAACCAATCACCGGGTTTCACTTCATTCCCTTTTTTCAGGCGAACCTCTCCATCTTCATAGACAAAGACACTATGAGAAGACGTTACCTTCACCGAGCGATTGTAGCGCGTGGTGATTTTGTACATCGGTTCCTCATGGCTGTGACGAATCACGGCTTTCAGAGGGCGGAAGCGGGTGGCGTGTGTCACCGGATCAAAGGAAATCACCCGATAACGTTCGGTGGTGCGACGCCCTTCGATGCAATCATCAATGAACCCGCCAATGGAGACCAACTCCGTGCGTCCGGTATCATCCATGACGAGAGTCGGTTCATCTCCGGCGACACTCATAATCACAACCCGGTGGTAGCGCAGATGTGAGGCGTCAAATTCCTCCCCTTTGATCCCCAAACCCAGGGCGGTAATCAGGGATTGAATTTCTGTGTTCTTGTAAATTTTGGAATCGTCGGTTTTCTCGATATTGAGGATTTTACCCCGTAGCGGTAGAATCGCTTGAAATTGGCGATCGCGTCCTTGTTTGGCACTCCCGCCTGCACTATCTCCCTCAACGATGAAGATTTCCGATTCTGCGGGATCTCTGGAACTACAATCGGCTAACTTACCCGGTAGAGGAGATGACTCTAATACTGACTTACGCCGAACCAACTCTCGCGCCCGACGTGCGGCTTCGGCGGCTTTAAAAGCTTGGATGGCTTTCTCTAAAACAGCATCCGCGACTTGAGGACGAAATTCCAAATATTCCGTCAACACTTCACCCACCAGGGAATCCACGATACCCCGAACTTCGGTATTCCCCAGTTTGGTTTTGGTTTGTCCTTCAAATTCAGGATCAGGGACTTTGACGGAAATGACGCCAGTTAATCCTTCCCGAACATTCTCACCGCCCAGGTTAGACTCATTCTCTTTCAGTTTATTCCGCTTGCGTGCGATCGCGTTTAAGGTTCGAGTCAGAACGGTCTTTAACCCTTCTAAGTGTGTCCCACCGTCAATGGTACGGATATTATTGGCAAATCCCAACAAGTTATCGCTGTACGCATCAACGCACCATTGCAGCGCCACTTCCACTTGCACATTATTCCGTTCACCCTGAACATAAATAATTTCTTGGTGCAGGGCTTCCTTTTCCCGGTTCATATATGCCACATATTCCTGGATACCCCCCTCATAGTGGTAGCTGTCGCTGCGTTCGGGAGAAACGCGGTGATCCGTAAATGTAATCCTGACGCCGCCATTCAGGTAGGCAAGTTCTCGCAGTCGCCCTGCTACCGTACTATAGTCAAACTCGATCCCATTGGTAAAGATTTGGGTGTCGGGTTTGAACGTCACCGAGGTTCCCGTGCGGTTTTCTTTACTGGGTTTGACAACTAAATCACCCATAGCAATACCGCGTTCGTAGCGCTGGGTATGAACTCGTTTGTCTCGCCAAACCGTAACATCCACCCATTCTGACAGGGCGTTGACAACCGAAACCCCAACGCCGTGCAATCCGCCCGACACTTTATACCCGCCGCCGCCAAACTTACCTCCGGCGTGCAGCACTGTCATTACGGTTTCCAATGCTGATTTACCCGTCTTAGAATGAGTATCCGTGGGAATACCCCGTCCATCGTCGGTCACGCTAACGGAACCATCGCTGTTGAAGTCAATTTCGATATGAGTACAATAGCCAGCCAGTGCCTCATCGATCGAATTGTCTACAACCTCGTAAACTAGATGATGGAGTCCCCGTGGACCGGTAGAACCAATGTACATTCCTGGACGTCTGCGTACCGCTTCGAGACCTTCCAAGACTTGAATCTGATCGGCACTGTAACTACTTGTCATATCAGGGATTCTCCAGTAAACGCTTTTAGCGGTTGATATGCTTCAAAATGACAAAACACTCAAAAATTCTAGCACAAAAGGGTTACAGGCGGCTACAGAGTAGTCTGAATAGATATTTATAGTAGGGATAAACCTAGGTTGGGGAGATGAGGGAGATGGGGTTGTAGGGGTTTGGTCTCCAAACCCCATTTCATAGGTAGGGGGAGAGGGGGGAGATGCTCATAAGGGTAGGTTTTTTATTGGGGTTGAGGTAAGAAAAGGAAGACAGGTAGACCAGTAGACAAGGAAGAGTGAGAACGAAAAATAGGGCGTTTCGGCTTTTAGAAGTTAGCTTGACCGAACAAGATTCTGTACGGTT
>NZ_JAVJUO010000074.1:0-122292 GCF_040220555.1 Coleofasciculus sp. C1-SOL-03 | reverse complement strand
TGGGGGTGATGCTTTCAACCCAGCACCTGGGCGATTGGACTTGGGATTTTTTCCCGCACCAATAAGCTGGTAAAGTTGTCATGACTTTTGTCATGCTGCCAATCCCTCACCTAGAGTGATTTCTGGCAAACGAGCCGCACTGTCAAAGCGGCACTGCCGATGGTTACGTTGTTTGAATGGGACATCCCGGTTAATCCGCCGTCCTCGCCGCCCCCGTCGCAGGATGGCGCGGGTTTCCATCCGTTTCTTCACCCGCCCAAACGGAAGGATAAGATGCAGTTGCAGCAAAGTGCATTTAGCAGACTGGACACCAACACCGGAGTAGGACTTACCGGGATCGACTCCCACCGCGATTGGTTGTACCTCTTGAGCCGATGGTGGTGTGGTGAGTTGGACGTAATAAACTCCCAAGTCTGACCACTTCCCCACGGCTTTACCAACATTCACCCACCGCCTAGCCCTAGATGGCTTGGTGGGCATTAAAGGTTTTCCTTCTTTGCTAACTACTGGCACACGAAACATGCGAGATAATCCACTCGTGTAATGTTTACGTCTCTTAAGGCATTAGTAAGGGTGTGTCCTGGATTGACCCAGTGTCCAGAGATTCCTAGACCTACAGTAATCTGAACTAGAGAAGCGTTCAGAAGTGGTTATCCCTTACCAACTCATGCCCTATTCATGACTTCCTGGCAGGTTCCCTCTGCCAATCCCCTCCTTCACAAAGTAAGGAGGGGTTCATGAACCTCATCAGGCAAAGTATCGGGGAGCATCCCATTTTGGCAAATAGGCGGGAAGGGGAGACTTTTAACTCGCAATTATTAATCGCGAGGTTGACGTTGTTGAGGCGACAGAAGGGAAAGTCTGCGAGTTGCGGGTATGGTTGACGAGGGAGGAGCATCTAGCGAGCGCTCTAAAACTCAAACTTCACAGGTTGTTCAGGGCTAAATAAAACCGAATTACAACTATGGAATAAAGAGTCGGATAGGAGTCCAATCAAGCCAACCGCCATTCAGGATACTGCCAGCAAGAAGCACTGCATGTCCTTCTAAGTTATGGTCAATCAAAAAATTCATGACCTAACTTCAAACTTAGCTTTCGCTGCTTGTAGTTTTGCTCGAACAGCTTCCTCACCAGGCTTTACTGGTTGGGTTGCAAGTCGGGAAATCAGATCACGATTTTTTTCCTCGTAATACCGCTGAAGTTCTTCAGCTTCCTTGAGAACGAGCTTATACTCAGCCTCGACTTCAGCACGATTTTCCTCAATGTAGGTAAGAGCAGCATTAATTTGTTCATTCGTTAGGTTAAATAGACCACGAATGAATTTAGAAGGATATTGGGCCGTCACATAGTCCATCACATCGTAGAGAGTGATGCGTGTACCTGCGATCGTGAGTCCCCGCTCTGTCCTAATAATTTCTGGATGTTGAGTAGGTGTTGAAACCATATCTAGTCTTCACTAAACTACCGACTCAATTATACTCAAAGTTTCGCTACACCCCACCGATCACCCAGCGGTCTAACGGTGAAGCTGAGCGGAGAGGGCGACCTCTTCGCTTAAGTTAAGTTAACTGGACTGGCGTTTGATTGGAAGTCTTATCAGTCTATAGTCGGGATAAAAAATCAAGTAGGAAAATTGACCGAGCGTCCAACACTAAGGTGGATATTTCAATATCCCCAACATGGCGCGTTGGCGTAGCCTTCCCGATGGGAAATCGCACACTCAGGGTTTGCTGCTCAACTAACAGACTTCATTCAAGATTGCGCGATCGCCCCACCAACTCCTGCACAAAGGCGTGATGGATTGGGTCAGCAATCCCAGCTTGCAGCCCATTGAGCACCTCCATCATTCTGCCCTCCAATAAAGCTGGCACGTTCAGCCACAATCCTGGGAACACGCTACTGCGAATCATGCCATCGGCATCCGGTTCAATTAAGACCAATTCCTCTGCTTGCAACCGAAACCAACTGAGGTGGTTCTCAAAGGTTGACCACACCAAATATTCCTGCACCCCATTGCGGCGATAGGCATTCCGCTTAACTCCTAAATCAATTGCCGCACTGCTTGTGGCAATTTCCGCCACTAACTCTGGTGTCCCTTCGATATAGCCATCTTCGCTAATCGTGGAGTTACCGCCAACTTCAATTCGCAGCAGTGCATCTGGTTGGGGTTCATTATCTAAATCCAACCGGGTTGTGGTGTTATCAGCCACACTGACACCGGGAGTGGCCGTCCAATATACCCCTAACCAGGTGACTAAGGCAGCATGAGGTGTACCATGAAAAACTGTAACTGGGGATGCCACGTAAACCACTCCTTCAATCAATTCAGCTTTAAATTTTTCCGGGGTCGCCTCATAGCGGCGCTCAAACTCAGCACGAGTCAAGCGATCGCCACTTTCCAGGGGGGGAATTGGGATGGAACGAGCAGGCTGCTGCAACACCATAATCAAAAATCAAAGTTTAGAGGATGAAGGAGATGGTTGGTATCCATTTTACAAGATAGCGATGGTGCAGGCTCCCCCGTCTTTTATACAGACTCAAACGGTCAAACTGTCCCAGAAGACAAAGAAAAAGGCGATCGCACAAGGGATTCTCGGTTATTTCAACCAAAACCTTGCTGGATGAAAGCATCCCCTTGACAAGTGGCTGGGAAATCTAGCAAATGAAATCGATCTAGTCGCCGGGGTTATAATTATTTCAATAGAACCCAGACTATCCAGCCCTGAGAGGTGTCTATGCTACTGCAAGAGCTAAAGGAAGAAGCTGTCAAGTTATCACCGAGCGATCGGCTTGCGCTGGTTAGTGCCATCATTGAGTCCTTGCAGAGTACCCCCATTGCCAAGCCTGGTCGTTCTAGTGCAATTCGACGAATGCGTGGCTTACTCAAAACAGACCAACCCGCACCAACCGACCAAGAAGTAGCGGCGATGTTGGAAGAGCGTCGGGTGGAGAAATATCTTCAGTGAACGTTTTAGTTGACACCAATATTCTCCTAGATTTTCTATTACAAAGAGAGCCATTTTTCCACGATGCAGAGCAACTGTTTCAGGCGATCGATTCTGGTCAGATCGTTGGGTATGCCACAGCTACAACGCTCACAGACATTTTTTACATTGCTCGAAGACACACACGCAGTATTGAGCAAGCACGGGAAGCAGTTTCAGAGACATTGACAGCGATGGAGATCTGCCCTGTGAACCGAGAGGTTTTAGAGGTAGCGTTTAGCTCAGGTTTTGCTGATTTTGAGGATGCGATTCAAGTTGCTTGTGCTGTAGCTCAAGGGCTTGATGCTATCTTGACCCGCGATAATCAAGGGTTTTTGAATTCATCCGTACCTGTGTTATCAGTTCAGGAGTGCTTGCATCGCTTTGAAGAGCCAAATAACGAGTAGTGGATTGGGAGACGAAGATTACGATCGCGTTGTCAGCTTGTCGCAAACGCTGTCCAACATTAGACTTTATTAGGCGCTACAGTCCTTATGTGGTAAGCGTTATGAACTCTGAAGACTGATAGTTTAGCACACTAAGTCCGGAAGAACCATAATTATCAACAGGATTAATCGTTTATTTCGGCTCTTAACTTGCTATGCACTCTGCTAATTCTTGTTGAATCCACTCTGCATTTAAATTTCGTCCAATGAAAACGAGTTGATTCCAACGAGGAGGGTGAGAACGTTCACTTTTTATATCACATCGCTTACCACTTATGAGTTTGCTGGTCAGCGATCAGTCCTACATCAATGAGAATGCCCATCGACAGTGGGGATAGCAGTTTGTGTTTCCCTCCTGCAAGCGATCGCACCCATTCCACCATTTCTCGCGGAATCGCATCCCACAAGGTTTTTACCCTGTCTATGCCATATTGCTTAATCAGTTCAGTCGGTTCTCCCGTTCGTCCCAAGCCATGCAAGATAAGCAACTGTTCTTCCCACCAACCTTGACTGATAAAAACTAGGAACTAGCCGCCCAGAGTAAAGAGACTTCATATTGGTTAAATGTCGAATCTGCACTTACAAGTGTCATGTCTTCTAGTTGAGCTTGTGCAATCAGCATTCTGTCAAAAGGGTCACGATGATGTAAAGGTAATGCAGCTACCCGCAAAGCATGAGAAGCAGTGATCTCTAACGATCTAGCTCCTAGTTGAGTCATACGAGTAGAGACATAATCATCTAGTTGCTCTGGTAGTGGCAACTTACCAATTGAAACTTTAATTCCCATCTCCCAAACACTGGCAACTGAAAACCATACTTCATTGGTTTCATCCGCGATCTGCTCAATTACGTTCTCATTTAATTTTTCGGGTTGAGCAAACCACCATAGCCAGCATTGTGTATCTAGTAAAAGTCTCACTCTGCGCCGCCCTCAAATGCCACCAAAATATCTTCTGGTAAAGGAGCATTAAAGTCATCTGGTACAGTAAACATCTCTCGATCTTGTCCCAAACTAGACCGTCGATCTAAGGATGTCCGAAATGGAACAAGTTTAGCAATTGGGATACCTCGGTTTGAAATAACGATTTCCTCTCCGAGTTCCACACGGGACAATAGCCGAGAAAGGTTTGTTTTGCAGTAATGAATGTTGACTGTTTCCATAGCCCCAAAAAACTAAGTCTACAGACTAAGTTTAATCGAGTTGCGGCAATTCTGCAAGAGCAAGTTAATTTAGAGTTGTGGGTAACTGGTAAGCAACGCGGCATAACAACGCGCTGGAGCGGACGGTACAAAGTCTTCGCACTTCGTTCTAGTCCTCTTGCAGCAGCTCAACCGGAACGTTAGACTAATGGAACCCAATCCAAGCAATACTAGCAAGATGATTGATGTTGTCCTAATCGGTGTGTCTACTGCTATAATCATTTTTCTATGAGAGACTAAAAGCGGATAATTATCAACAGAATGAATCGTCTATTTCAGTTCTTAACTTGCTATGCACTCTGCTAATTCTTGTCGAATCCACTCTGCATTTAAATTTCGTCCAATGAAAACGAGTTGATTCCAACGAGGAGGGTGAGAACGTTCACTTTTTATATCACATCGCTTACCACTTAATTGAAACAGATGACGTAACTGACTTCCCTGAAACCAGAGAATGCCCTTCCCCCGATAAACGTTGGTGGGTAGATTATCGACAAAGGTTTGAAATTTGGGCAAATTTAAGGCGCGATCGCTCTCAAATGAGACTGCCATAAACTGATCATGTTCCAGATGGTGAGACTGATGCTCATGAGCCAAATGATGCTCGGCTGATGCTGCACTTTTATAGGTGCTAGGCTCATTAAGGTTCACATTCAAAATCAGTGGCAATGACACCTGTCCATACTGGGTTTGGAGGACTCTAGCTCCAGGTTTCAGGGAACGAATATAGTCCTCGAGTTGATTAATTCGTTTGGGGGCAACTAAATCGGTTTTGTTCAACAGAATAATATCAGCAAAAATGAGTTGATTCCGTGCCGCTTCACTGTCATAGTGGTTCGGCATCAACGATTCTGCATCGACAACCGTCAATATGGAATCAATGTGAGTAACGGTTTGTAATTCTGTGGTGATAAAACTCAGCATAATTGGCAACGGATCTGCCACCCCTGTGGTTTCAACCAGGATGTAATCTACCGGATCATCACGGTGAATTAACGCATCAACCGTATCAACGAGATTTTCATTAATCGTGCAGCAAATGCAACCATTACTCAGTTGCACCATATTTTCATCAATCGATACCAAGAGTTTGGAATCGATATCAATGTCACCAAATTCATTAACAATAACGGCTATCTTCAAATCCTGACGATTATGCAAAATATAATTGAGCAGCGTAGTTTTGCCGCTTCCCAAAAAACCCGTGATAATGGTAACAGGTATTCCCCGCCCAGAAGCGGTGAAAGATGTGGGACGAACTTGTTTGACACTAGGGGTCATAAAATTCCTCCGGTTGAGTAACGACAAATTGGCGGATTGAACGATCTGACTCGCCCTAAACCAATTGTATAGTAATAATTAAGTAGGTGGACACAACTAAAGTAACTGTTGAGATTAGGGAACAGGGAACGGGGAACAGGGAACAGTAAGGTTTTGAGGGCAATTTACAAAAATTGATACAGTGCCGTTTTCTTTTGTCCGACTACTTATTATCATCAAAACTTCAAAAAAGGGCTTTCTCCTAGGATTAGGTGATCGCCCCTAACTAACAGGCACGCTAATGAAACCTTGGGTTATGTTGAACCAAATCCATGAACTCCTGGCGAGTTCGAGCATCCTCAGCAAACACCCCTCGCACCGCACTGGTCACAGTCCAAGACCCTGGCTTTTGCACACCTCGCATCACCATGCACATATGCGTCGCTTCCACGACTACGGCTACACCTTTAGGCTTGAGTAATCCCACGAGTCCATCAGCAATCTGTGCCGTCAGACGTTCCTGTACTTGCAAGCGCCGCCCATACATTTCGCAAATCCGAGCAATTTTGGACAGTCCAATCACCTTACCATTGGGAATATAGGCAACGTGAGCGCGACCGAGAATCGGCAGAATATGATGCTCACAGGAGCTAAAAATATCGATATCCCGTACTAGCACCATTTCATTAGCATCTTCGGTAAATACTGCACCATTGAGTAATTCATCCAGGGATTGGTGATAACCCGATGTCAAAAACTTTAAGGCTTTAACCACACGTTTAGGGGTATCTTGTAATCCTTCGCGGTCTGGATCTTCTCCCAATCCCAGTAACAAAGTACGCACGGCTTGCCTCATTTCTTCGTCAGAGACAAGGGGTTGATCAGGAGTTGAAAGGGATGGCATTACACCATTTAATGGCATCGGCTTGGATTGAGATAAGGTCATGATGGAATAATTTTATGAAGGACAAAAATGAAGGAAAACAAAAAGACAATTCAGCCAATAAGTAGTCGAACAAAATAAAACAGCACCATACTATTTTTTGTTAACAAAACTCAAACCCTTACTGTTCCCTGTTCCCTGTTCCCTGTTCCCTAATCTCAACCGTTCACGTTAATTGTGTCCACCTACTTAATTGACAATTAATTGACTATAATTTTACCGATTCAACCAGACAGTTGTCCAGTATCGTTTTGATTTCATCTAGATCGAGATGACGCCCAATCAAGACAAGCTGAGTTTTAGGTGAACCTATCCAAGGCTCAGCGTTTAATTCAAACCGAGGACCGCTGAGTTGAAAGATATGGCGTAAAGGGCTATCACTAAACCAGAGAATACCTTTTCCCCGAAACACAGTATTCGGCATCTGTTCAGTCAAAAAATACTCAAATTTGTGGACATCAAAAGGGCGATCGCTCTGGAAAGACAGGGAAACAAATCCATCATTTTCTAAGTGATGGGAATGATGGGAGTGATCATGATGGTGATGGGAGTGATCCTGATGGGAATGATGCCCATGATCCTCGTGCTGGCTTTCCTCCAACTCCTGCTGGTAGTTCTCTATTTGGGTTAATCCCACATCCAAAATTAAGGGTAATGGCACTTGACCATATTGACAACGGATGAGTCTTGCTCCCTGTTTAATTACGCGGATATAACTCTCTAATTCATCCAGCTTTTTCGGCTCAGCGCGATCTGTTTTATTCAGCAACACGATATCACCATACGCCACCTGTGCAAACGCGGCTTCACTGTCAAAATGCTCTGGAGTGAATGTTTCAGCATCGACTACCGTTAAGATCGAATCCAATCGCGTCAGGTTTCGCAGTTCTGTCCCTAAAAAGGTAATCGCAATGGGTAACGGATCAGCCACTCCCGTGGTTTCAATGACTAAATAATCAATCCGGTCTTCCCGTTCTAAAACGCGATAAACAGCATCAACTAACCCATCATTAATCGTACAGCAAATACAACCATTACTCAACTCCACCATGTCTTCATCGAAAGAAACCAGAAGCTGGGAGTCAATATTGATATCTCCAAACTCATTCACTAACACAGCGACTTTTAAATTCTGCTTGTTTTCGAGAATTTGATTAACTAAGGTGGTTTTGCCACTCCCCAGAAATCCGGTAATAATCGTGACAGGCATCCCTCGTTTGGGAAGGTTTACGATTTCCGATTCCGTTTGTTTTGTTGTCTGTACCATGGTTTTCTTTTAGGATGAAAGTCTCGGTTGGTCTAACTACAATTAGCGGTAGATGGGATATTTACGTCCCCGGCAACATCAAGGCGACATCTTTAGCAAAGTAGGTCAAAATTAGGTCAGCACCCGCCCGTTTGATACTCGTAAGCGTTTCTAAAATCACGGATTTTTCGTCAATCCAACCCCTTTGACTCGCGGCTTTAATCATGGCATATTCACCACTGACATTGTAAGCCGCCACGGGGAGTTGAGTCGCGTTACGAACCTGCTGAATAATATCGAGATAGGCAAGAGCAGGCTTAATCATTAATACGTCAGCACCTTCGGCAATATCCAAAGCTATTTCTTTGAGTGCTTCCTTAGCATTAGCTGAATCCATTTGATAGGTTTTCTTATCACCAAACTTCGGCGCAGAATCAAGGGCGTCACGAAAGGGACCATAATAGGCAGAGGCGTATTTAGCGGAGTAGGCGAGAATCCCGACATCGACATAACCCTCAGCGTCTAGCGCTTGGCGAATGGCGCCCACTCGCCCATCCATCATGTCAGAAGGCGCCACGAGATCTGCACCTGCATTGGCTTGTGAAAGTGCCATTTTCACCAACACGTCTACCGTGGGATCATTGAGGATAATGCCGTCTTCTGAGACAATGCCATCATGACCGTGAGATGAGAACGGATCGAGGGCGACATCGGTAATCACCACGATTTCGGGTACGGCTTGACGAATCGCTTTGACGGTTCGCTGTACAAGTCCATCCGGATTATAGCTTTCGGTGGCGGTGGCATCTTTCTTGTCTTCAGGGATAACGGGGAATAGCGCGATCGCATTAATCCCTAATTCAAAGACGTTTTCTACTTCTTTGAGTAGTAAATCCCCGGAATAACGGTAGCATCCCGGCATAGAAATTATTTCCTGCTGATGACTCTCGCCTTCCATAACAAACAGGGGATAAATTAGATCGTTAACACTAAGCTGAGTTTCTCGTACCATCCGGCGCATGGCTGGTGTGCGACGCAGACGCCTGGGGCGATTGGGTAACAGGAGGTTGGTTGATTTAGAGTGATGAGACACGGAGTTTTTTGATGACATAAGTTAAGGTAATTGACAGTAATAATTAGGGGGATTTAGCCATCTATTTGGCTCAATCTAGATCACAAAAGCAGTTGAGGGATTCGAGAAGCTGACACAATCAAGAACAGGCTAGTTGAACGTTCGGTGGCTGGAAGGGTGAAAAACTGGAAGTTTTTTTAAGTCTTGGTTAGGCGATCGGATGATATCATGTTCGCCAAAATAACCGTAATATCCTTCTTCATTGCCACCTTGATCCTTCCCTTCTGCCCTCTGCCTTCTGCCCTCTGCCTTGTCTCCACCTAAATGTGAGTATTCAACCGGACATAATATGAATTCCTGTTGAATGTATAACCGATCGCAGCCAATTCTATCTAGAAGAATTCCCTGGCTCATTGCGCCTGTATAAATTTCCAGTTGAGCCTCAGAACAGGCTTCAAATAAGAGATGTTGCCGAGGAAATACGACTCGCTCAAAGTACCAATTGGGAATATTGACAATCCGCACAATCTGAACTTGTCTCGTCTGATTGAAATAGCCACATAAAATTTTCGAGGGAAAGTCTGGGGGCAAAGCATCAAGAATTTGAGTCATGGTTATAATTACTTAGTTTAATTAACGTCTGGATTGATATAAATTTTGCGTCATAGTTCCTGATAATTTCTCGTTCAGTTCATTCACGGTTCGGGGAACAGAGGTATTTTCTGAACGACAAAGGTGCTTGGATAAGGCTTGCCAGATTTGCCAGACTATTGGCAAACCGAGTTGTAAGTCTTCAATTAATTCCCGTTGGGAAAAAACTGCTTCCGCCTCACCTTCCATAACCAATTGTCCTTGATGGAGAACCAAGAACCAATCTGCCCATTGATAGGCAATATCTAAGTCATGGGTTGCCAGAACAACTGTTGTTCCTGACTCATGAATCCGATCTAATTCCTGCATAAAATTCTGAGTTTGTCTTTGATCTAAATAAGCCGTCGGTTCGTCTAAAAGGAGTAATTCTGGCTTCAACGCCATCACACCCGCTAAAGCAACGCGCCGCTTTTGTCCTAAGCTGAGATGGTGTAGGGGTAGGTTGACTAATTCCTGCAAAACAAAGTCCGCGATCGCGTCATCAAGTCTCTGTTCAAATTCGGCTTTGGCTAATTGCAAGTTAGCTAAACCATAAGCGATATCCTCTATCACTGTTCCGGCGACTAATTGTTGTTCAGGATCTTGAAAAGCTAACCCAATTCGTTGTCGCCATCGATTGAGAGATTTGCGGTTGTATTTTAATTCCTCGTTTTTCCAGTAGATTTTTCCTTGCTGAACTTTATGTAACCCATCTATCAACAGGAATAGGCTGGATTTCCCCGATCCGTTTTCACCAATAATCGCCGTTTTTTTTGATTGAGCAATCCTCAGGTTTAATTCCCGAAACAAAGGATTATCTTGACCTGGATAAGTATAAACGATGTCTTTGAGTTGTAGCAATGTATGGGTCATAGATGGGGGATAGGGTAAAAAAGACTGAATCCACAGTTATTCTAGTTAATTCTCAGATAAATATCTAATCCTGACAAACTTAAACACCCAATTATTCCTTCTAAGGCATAGCGCTGGGAATAGTTCCGATGTTGCTCATTAAACCAATAGAATCTATCGGTAAATCCTCTAGCGGCTAAGCCTAAACCAAATTGATGATAGCGAATGATTGTCCGTTGCAGCAATTGACTAACGAGCAAACTTGTACTCTTAACCGCTAATGTCCAGGTGCGATATCCTCCTCTCGCTTGTTGTGCTAATTGTAACTCAATCACGGTGTTAATCAGCATAAAAACAAAGCGGTACATTAACATCAGCAAATCACCGATCGTTTCGGGCAATTGACAACGACGTAGGGTTTGCACAATTTCCAGAAATGGAATAGTCAGCAGCATAAAAAGTAAGCATGAGAGACAAGCCAAAGATCGGATAAAAATTTGGACTCCTTCTCGCCAGCCACTGTGACTGAGATAGAAATATAATCCACCTAACTGAATACCTCCGAGTTGATCATGGGCAACTAAATCGATTTGGTTCGTCCCGATTATGTTAATCATTAATGCTGGCAAACCCATCCCCAAAAATAGACTACTCACACCCAGAAGCTTTAAATAAGATTGGATCGGAATTTTGGCATAACCGATTGTCCAAATTGCCAGCCAGAGACTAATCAAAACTTGAGTGAGAGGGGAAGCGATGAGAGCAATTCCTAAAACGGCTAACGCAAACAGTAATTTTTGCTCTGGGGGTAGGGTTCTCAGGTTATTCTTATAAGAAAGTGTATCAATGGGGAGAGTCATGATCTCATTTAATTAGGGTTTGCTGAATCAGTATTGTGTTTTGTAGAGACGTGACTGTGGAACGTCTGGGAGTAATGGTACATTTGTCATAATTTATGATGCCCTAATTTTGACGAATTTGACCCGATAAAATGTAAAGAAAACAAATAACCAATGACGCAGGACGAAAGACAAATGACAATTACCTTAAAGGTGAATAGCACTGAAATAAGATGAGTTCGTAGTCGGCACTTTAGTGCCTCAAGCGCTGAAGCGCTTACTACAAACAAATCAGTGACATTCTACTTAAAGGTAGAATGACGCTCACTTTTTCCTCGATATAAACCGATCGCGTAACCGATTGTCCCCGCACCAATCCCAGCTTGTAAGGCAAATAACAGCGATTCAGTTTCACCACCTGGAGGTGCTAACAAAGGTTCAAACCATGGTTCATACTCAGGCTGAATGTCTCCAATCACGGCTTCGGCTTGTCCATCAGCACCGCTAAATTCAGAATCTCGAATGGTAAGTAAAGGGATAACCGCCAGAAGGATTACGCCTGAAATTAATAACCAATTATTCCAGCTTGATTTTTGTCGTTTCATAGTGATTTCGGTTTAATCAAGTTTAATACTTGTAATTGCTCTTGACTATAGGTAACCAGCCAATTCCAAACTAACACCGTTAACAATCCTTCACTAATCGCCAGGGGAATTTGGGTGATAGCGAAAATACCAGCAAATTTGATAAATGAGCTGAAAATACCGCCTTCTGGTGCGGGAAATGCCAGGGCTAACTGTAGAGACGTGACCACGTAGGTGATTAAATTAGCGACAGCGGCGGCGAGAAATATGGCAACGGTTTGTCTTCCAGTTACTTGCAGCACTAAACGATACAAACCATACGCCACCATCGGACCAACAACTGCCATGGAAAATGCATTAGCGCCTAAGGTTGTCAACCCCCCATGAGCTAATAATAAAGCTTGAAAGAGCAGGACAAAACTTGCCAAAACTGTCATGATTAAGGGACTAAATAATACAGCCCCAAGTCCTGTCCCTGTCGGATGGGACGAACTACCTGTCACCGAGGGAATTTTTAACGCCGACAAGACAAAGGTAAAAGCACCTGCTAAAGCCAACAGCAGTTTTAATTCGGGATAATCTTTCGTGATTTGATTAAGGGAACGTAATCCCAACCAAAAAAAAGGCAGGAAGAGTATCCACCAAAAAATTGCCCAGGTTACGGGTAAAAACCCTTCCATAATATGCATCGCTTGAGCGGGTGGTGCCGCTAAAATGGTTACAGTGACACTTGTGGCAGTGATTAAACCTAGAGAAATAAGTTGTTTTCGTTTCATGGATATGCTCAAAATTTACGATTTCTCTAGCAAGTTTTGAATGTCAATTTCTTCTAGTTCTGCAAGAGGTTTGTGGATTTTATACTGTCGCTGGGGTTTGTCTAAGATGGCAATAACGGTTTCAATGGGTGGACATCCCGGTTCAGTACAGCGCAATTGACTCAGAGACACGGAGATTTTTTCATCAATCTCTAAAACATCATAAATCCACTGTTTAATTTGCTGGATTTTTTCGGGATGGGTTTGTTGGTCAGTACGAGAAAATAAGTCCATGACTATTGTCAGTTATTGATTGTTCATTCTCTGTGCCAGCTTTCCAGACGCGCCATGGCAGACGTAGCATGCTACGTCTCTACATATATATGTTCCTTATTCAGCAAACCCGAATTAACCAAATCCTTTACCCCGTTTGGATTCTGACCACACTAAAACCTCCCCATTTTGACCGCCAGCCGCCAATTGATGTCCCCCAGGATGCCACGCCAGACAAGAAAAACCCTGGGTAGCACCGTTCATCATTTGGGCAATTTGCTTGGCTTTTTGCCACAGACAAATCCAGCCATCATTACTCGCTGACGCTAATAGTAAACTCTTGGGTTGAAAGGCGATATCCTGGATAATGTCCGTATGCAGATCTAAAACCCGTGCATCCCAACCCTGACGATCATCCGTTTGTTTTTTCCAGATCACAATCCCCTCACCACTGGACGCCGCTAACAGTGGTGCAGTATTTGACAGGGATTTTGACCATCTCAAGTTGCGAATTTTGCCGGGGAATCCCCGCATCACCCAGGGATGAGGATTACCCCATTGGACGACTGTAATCGTTAAGTCGAGATTACCAGAAGCGAGATACTTGCCATCCGGTGACCAAGCAATCGCCATACTCGCCGCCGCCATATCGACCAGGAAAGGGTCATCATCCCAATTTCGACTATCCCAAACCTTAGCACCCTGATCACCCGCGATCGCTAAATGTTGTCCTTGAGGATGCCAAGTCATTCCCAATACTGAGGACGAGTCAAACGGTAATGTGATAATCGTTTCTTGTTCAGCCGCATCCCAGACTTGGACATAACGCCCCAAACTAAATGCTAATTGGTTAGCCGTGGGACTCCAACCCAGGTGATCAACCCATTTGGGGGCATTATTGAGAGTCGTGATCTGTTGAAGTTGGGGCTTCACCTGCCAAACTCTCACCCCACCATCTTGTCCTCCGGCTGCCAAGAATTGCCCATCGGGGGAAAAGTCCAGACCATCAATCGACTGTTCACCTGTGTCGTCTGAACCGAGAATTAAACGTGAGTCACCATTCCCGCCATCCCACAGCAGAACCTCCCCCGCCGCCGAACTCACCGCTAAACACCCATCAACTGACCAAGCCACAGCCGTGACATACTCCGAGAGTTGCCCACGCCACTGTTGTTCTAATAGATTTTTCTGGGTAATCCCTAAACCAGACACGCTCTAAAGTCCTCTCTCAGCTTCGCTTCCTCTAAATTGCGACCAATAAACACCAGTTCGCTTTTCCGGCGTTCTCCAGGTTTCCAAGCGCGATCGCCTCGACCATCAAACAACATGTGTACCCCTTGAAAGACAAAGCGTTGGTCTTCTCCAGCTATGTTGATAATTCCCTTCATCCGGAAAATATCAGGACCCTGGGTTTGTAACAATTGCGAGAGCCAATTATTCAGTTTTTCCCCATCCACAGGTTTTGATTCAACCAAAGCAAAGGAATGAACTGACTGATCATGTTCATGAGCATCTTCGCTGAGAAAGTTGGGGTCAATCTCCAAAGCACGGTTGAGGTCAAAGGCTTTCACACCCAATAACGCCTCCATGCCTAACTCAGAGTTTTGGGTGCGGTAAATTTTTGCTAGAGCATTCATCCCCCGTATCCGCGTCTCCAACTCATCTAACTCATCCGGGGAAACTAAATCTGTCTTGTTGAGCAAAAGTACATCAGCAAAGGCAATCTGTTCTTGCGCCTCATCTGCTTCCCAATGCTGCCAAATATGCTTGGTATCCACCACCGTTACCACCGCATCTAAAAGCAGTTGTTGCCGCATATCTTCATCAATGAAAAAGGTTTGAATCACCGGGGCGGGGTCAGCCAGTCCAGTGGTTTCTATCACCAGATGGTCAAACTTGTTACGCCGCTTAATTAGGTTCCCAATAATCCGCATCAAATCCCCTCGGACGGTACAGCAAATGCACCCGTTGTTCATCTCAAAGATTTCTTCATCGGCATCAATCACTAATTGGTTATCAATACCAACTTCTCCAAACTCGTTGACGATGACGGCGACTTTCTTACCGTGTTCGTAAGTAAGGATGTGGTTGAGCAGGGTGGTTTTCCCTGCACCGAGATAGCCGGTGAGAACAGTAACTGGAATGGTACTGGAGGCTTGAGCTGTTACCATACGCTATTTAAAATGATTATCATTCTCATATATTAAACGTTTTTCCCCTAGGCGACAATCCCTTTCACCCAAATAATGTAGAGACGTAGCATGCTACGTCTCTACAGATGGCACGTCTCTAGAATTCAAAGATAGTGCGAAGCGTCCCCACCCAAATCGTGTCATTGTTATCATCATCGTGTTCTGGGTTAAGAATCACGAACACCCCCGGATTAATCGCGATATTATCCGTGAGTTGATAACGATACTGAGCTTCCAGATGCCAAGACGTATCATCATCCTCAAAACCGCCATCATTATCCGTCACCTTCGGCGGTTGTCCGACAACAAACCCCAGCAGACTCCCCTCTGAGCCAAAATCAGGCAATGCCAACGTAACCGCCCAGTTAAAAATAGTGGCGTCATCGCCCTCATCCACCAAGACACCATTATTGAAACCATTATCTTGAGCCTGAGCCAGGGTTAAACCGCCCCACCCCGACAGCGTAAAAGCGGGACTGAGACGCAAACTGGCAGAAAGCCCAAACTGATCAGCTGACGTGGCAGTATCTTCCCCAAATGGCACATTTGCCAATTCACTCCCCGTCTTCCCAGAAACCACCACCTTTCCCCCAGGATAATAGGAACGCACATAAGTCAGACCCAAACGCAAAGCTTCGCTCGGTTCAATCCCCAGTTGGGCGATGGCAGCATAGCGACCATTAAACAATCCGTTTTTCTCACTCGGATTATTAGCATTGGCAGCCAGATAACCCAAGGATAAATTAAGTGCCGAATTGAAGTTATAGGTCAAACTAGCACCCGTGCCTCCGACTCCCTGATAATAAATCGGATTGAAACGCCCGAAACGAGAAATTGCCCCCGTCATTTCTCCCGAGAAAAACTCGTTATAGTTGGTAAAGTTCCCGGCAAACTCGCCGCCAATGGCATCAATCATAAAGGAAAGTTTGGCATCTTTAACGGCACCCTGTCCATGTTCCTCTTCTCCCAGAGAGAAGCTATATCTTATCTTGCCAAGAGCTAAATCATTATCATTGCCTTCATCAAAAGCGAAGCGAGTCATGCTAGTTCCAGTAATATTAGGATTATCTCCTTCACCGGGACCAAAAGGAACCGGATTCAGTGCATCTAAACGAGTCAGCAACAAGTCCTCTCCCGTAAAACTCGTCGCTAAAAATAGACGCACTCGGTTGTCGAAAACCACTTCATCTTCCAAATCTTCTCCACTACCATCTGCCTTTTCATCCCCAAACACGCTACTCAGGGAAAAGCTGACTTCTCCGCGAAGTTTGGTTGTTGTGGAAAACTGATGATCCTCTAAAAAAGCGACTCGACCTTCCAAATTATCGACTCGCGCCCCTAGAGTTGCCAATTCCGCCTCAAATTCTTGCACCAACCGTCGTAAGGTTGCCAAATCACTCCCCTCCAGTTCGCCATTGGGGAGTAAACGCTCAATTTGCTGCAAGCACGCATTCAAACCAGCGGCAAACTCAAATCGGGTTAAGGCTCGATTCCCGCGATAGGTGCCATCGGGATAGCCCGCGATACAGCCATAGCGTTCCACCAGACTGCGTAAGGCTTCATACGCCCAATCACCAGGGGAAACATCTCGTAACTGAGAGACACTGGTGACTTGCTCAAGAGCGTTCGTCTGACTGATGGGGTTGTACCCCTCAATCTGTGCCAAAGCATTTGGGGCTGCACAAACTGCCCAACTACCCAACACCACTGGGTTCACGATTAAAGACTGCCACCACATTTTTGCCATAGTCATTCCTCACACCCTATTCAGTTCAAGGTCTTGCCCGATCACCTATCGGTGACTCGGCATCACAATTATGATAATCATTATCATAAGAACGATTATCGTTATTGTAAATCCCGGGTCTGATTTTTCATGACAAACCATTCGGCATCCTTACCCGCGAACATTGACATTGCTATTGTTGGCGCAGGTCCCCAGGCTCTAACCCTAGTCACTCACCTGCTGCAAAAGCGTAAGACAATGGGGGATAGGTTTTGGGTGTTTGACGCCAGTGGCAGATGGATGAATCGGTGGTTCCATCAATTTGCCGCCCTAGACATCCCTCATCTGAGATCCCCTGCGGTACACCATCCCCACCCCAACCCCTATGCGCTGCGCTCTTTTGCCGAAAACCGGGAGTCGGAATTTTTTCCCCCTTATGATCTTCCGGGAACGCAGCTATTTGAGGAGTTTTGTCAGAATGTTATCCATCAGTGGGGCTTGCCGGATAAGCTGGTTCAGGCTGCTGTGAGTAGCATTGAGCCAACCACGGTTTTCAAACGCCCTCGATTTCGCCTGGAGTTGTCCAATGGGCAATCAGTCATCGCTCGTCGGGTGGTTCTGGCTACGGGTGCGGGGAGAAAGATTGTACCGGATTGGGTAGATAAGATGGCATCGGCTTATCCAAAGGACAGACTATGCCATGCTCAAAGCGTCGATTTACGCAACGTGCAGATAGTCGGTGAGCAGGTGTTGATTATTGGGGGTGGGTTGACGAGTGGACATTTAGCCGTAGGTGCAGCAGCACGGGGAGCGAAGGTGATGTTAATGTCACGGCGCCGACTCCAGGAAAAATGGTTTGATGCTGAACCGGGTTGGTTGGGACCCAAGTATCTCAAGGACTTTTGGGCTGAACCGGATTGGCAGAGGCGGTGGGAGATGATTCAGGGGGCGCGAAATGGGGGATCAATGACGCCAAAGATGATGTTTCAGTTACGCCGCCTGGAGCGGCAAGGTAAGCTGAGGTTTTATCCAGAATGTCAGGTGGTTGAGGCTCGGTGGCAGGATAACCAGTGGCAGGTTGACTGTGATGATGGTCAAGTCTATGAATGTCAACGTATTTGGTATGCCACTGGAACTGGCTTTAATGCCACCGTTGACCCGTTACTTCAGGATGTTATTGATGCATATCCTGTCCCTCTTGTCAAGGGATTGCCCGTTTTAGATGAGCATCTGCGTTGGTCGGGGTGTGAGTTATTTGTGATGGGAGGTTTAGCCGCCCTACAGATAGGACCCGTGGCACGGAACCTGTACGGTGGTAAACTGGCGAGCGATCGCATCGTACCTGCCTTAATCAAACCGACGCTGTATCATTCCTCTTAAGGCGAATGGCACTGACTTAAGGCTGGTGGGCAATGCCCACCCTACGGTACATCAAGGGTTTCGGCGAGCCAAAAATGCCAATTTTCAGTACCATTCCTCTTCAGGCTGATTATCACCTGTCATTAGTTTGAAGGAGTACAGGTTCCGCCCAAACCTTCCACGATCGCACAGGTATTATGGGTGATCATTCCGATATAAGTTCCTGTGTCACTATTTTGGGCACCTAGACTACCAACAAACAGTTTTTGTTCCCAAACCTTGACATTCGCTTCCCTAGCTACAGTCTCAATAGCGGTGGAATTGGTTGTGGTTTCCACAAAAATCGTGGGAACCTTGGCTTGTTCAATGGTTCCTACCAATTCCTTTACCCGTGCGGCTGAGGGGGTTTCTTCGGTACTGAGTCCTTGTAACGATTCCGCCGCTTCAAATCCATAAGCGTTGACATAATAAGCCAAGGCGTCATGAGTGGTGATAATTTTACGTTTTCCTGGGGGAATTGTTTCCACTTGGGCGTTCACCCAGGTATCTAACTGGTCGAGTTGGCTGGTTAACTGTTGAGCATTTTCTGCATAAAGGTCAGCCTGATCGGGATTAATCTCTGTCAGTTGGTTGCGAATCACATCGACCATCGCTATGCTGTTTTGGACATCGTGCCAAACATGGGGATCGGGAACGTTTTCCCCCTTATCGGCGGCATGGTTTTGTTCATGATCTGAGTGTTCACCTTGTTCCTTTTCCCCGTGATCATGGTGATCTCCATGATGATCATGGTGATGTGCTTCTCCCTCTAGGGGATTGGGGACAGCTTCCTCAAATACAGCAACGATAGGGGCTGAGGTATTGCTGGCTTCAATTAATCCCTCAACACCGGGTTCCCCCTCATAGCCACCATAAAGGATCAGTTGTGCGGTTTCAACGGCTTTGCGATCCGATGGGGTTGATCGGTAGGTGTGAGGATCTTGGTTCGGGTCTAATAAACAGTTGAGTTGAATGGTGTCTTGGGCAATTTCTTCAGTTAAATTGCAAAGAACGCGATGAGATACCACGACACTGGGTTTCTCACCTGATGTCCCATCCTCTGTTGGTGAAACCGTTGTCTGGTTGGTTTGAACACACCCTGTCAGTGCGATCGCGAATACCAGAACTGTACTCTTCCAACCGTTCAGGGTTTGGCTCGATAGATACTTTAGCATAGTCAAGCTCCTTTAACCGAGAGATTATTATAATGATAATCATTCTAAGATTGGAGTTGACCCAAATGGCGACGGTTTCGTCCCCAATACGACTCCCAGGGAGTTCTCATGTATTTTCCTCTCCCCCAGCACCCAGACGTGCCATGGCACGTCTCTACATTGCTCCCCCTGCGTCCCTATCCCTACCCAATTGGTGTGACATCAGGGGAATCATTATCCGATAAGCTGAAAGCAGAATTTGTTAATGGTAGTCATTCTCACAGACAAGTTGTAATGCTCGAAGTTCATGATTTGGCGGTCAACTACCGAAATACCTGGGCAATCTCCGGTGTTTCGTTTTCCATCCAACCGGGACAGTTAACGGTGCTATTGGGACCCAACGGTGCTGGGAAAAGTACGATTATTAAGGCGATTCTGGGACTGATTCCGCTCACTAAAGGGGTCGCTACATTTCACGACAAACCCCTGAAAAGTCAGCGCAAACGAGTCGCCTATGTACCGCAGCGCACCCAAATTGACTGGAATTATCCGGTTACAGTCTGGAATGTCGTGATGATGGGGCGCACTATCCACACGGGTTGGTTTAAACATCCGTCTCGTCAATCCCAGGAGATTGTTCAGGATGCATTAGAACGGGTGGGCTTATTTGAGTATCGCCATCGTCAAATTGGTGAACTTTCTGGTGGACAACAACAACGAGTATTTTTAGCTAGGGCGCTGGCACAACAGGCAGAGTTGTTTTTTTTTGATGAGCCGTTTGCTGGGATTGATCAAAAGACAGAAGAGATTATTTTTGAAATTTTTCAAGACTTAAAGTTTCAAAATAAAATGGTATTGGTGATTAGTCACGATTTGGGGGAAACCTTAGAGCAATATAACCAAGTGTTACTATTAAACAAGGAGTTAATTGCTGTGGGGTCAAAGTCAGAAGTATTGACAACTGAAAATCTCAAAAAAGCTTATGGTAAACTCATGAGCCTGGTTGTTGCCTAATCTCAAAGCAGTAGGAGTGGGTTTAGCTACTGTAGGGGCGAGCCATTAAAGCTTGCGTATGACTGATAACTGAAAAACAAAACCCGCCCTGGCTTGTGACCGATAACTTAAGTTGCAAATCATAGCAATCATTAAACATCAACATTCGGAAGAATAAAGGTAGCATAATACAGATTTTAATGAAATATTAATAGTAAATAATAAATTAAGAATAAGTGAGGTGGATAGGATGTGGGATTGGTTAATTGAACCGCTGCAGTGGGGATATATGCGTGACGCCATAGCCATTGCGGTGCTGCTGGGAATTTTAGGGGCGGTTGTGGGGAGTTATTTGATTGTGCAACAGATGATCATGATCGCTCATGTGATTGCCCATGCTGTTTTACCGGGACTATCCATTGCCTTTTTTGTGGGGGAACAATTTCTGTCTCTGGGGGCGTTTGTAGCCGGGACATTGAGTGCTTTAGTGGTGGCTGGGATTCATCAGCGATCGCGAGTGAAAGTAGATGCAGCGATGGCGTTAACCTTAACCAGCTTTCTGGGCTTGGGAGTCATCCTAATTACTCTCTTAGAAACGAACCAATTTGACCTTAGTTCTATTCTATTTGGTGATATTTTAGGCGTCAGAACCAGCGATGTCTGGCATACGCTAATCATTACCGTCATCGTTTTACTGTTAACCAAACTGTTTTACAAAGAACTCCTTTTTTACACCTTTGACCCCCTCGGCGCTCAAGCCAGTGGTTTACCCGTCACCACGATGTATTTTGGCTTTGTCTGCGCCATTACCTTGACGATTGTCGCCAGTATGCAAACCGTGGGCGTGCTGCTGGTTATCTCCCTCCTGGTTGGTCCTGCCATTACTGCCTATCTTTTAGTCAAAGAATTGCATCAGATGATGGGATTAGGGGCAATAATCGGTGTAATGGCGGGTGTCACGGGTATGTATTTAAGCTATCACCTGGATTTGCCATCGGGACCCGCGATCGTCATGGTTGTCTTTAGTTTCTTTATTCTGGCATTTCTATTCAGTCCCACCCAGGGAATTTTAACTGAACCCGGAACCGTCCGTTGGATTGCCAACATCCTGCAACCGCTCAAACTCTGGAAACGCTGAGGCTCTCCCTGTTTTGACCGCTAACTGGGGGTTCTATTAGGTTATAGCAATCGCCATAGCGTTTAGGACGCATCATTTGGTAGAGACGTTGCATGCAACGTCTCTACAACAGTTCATTTGTCCTAATCGATGTGTCTACTGCTATATAATCCAGTCCGCGCAGGCGGACTACCCGTCGGGAAGGCTTCGCATACATTTGTGTAGCAGCGATTTCAATCGCCATGGCAAAAAAGGGTTTTCAAAGCGGATTTGGTATGAAATGTATCTATCGACTGATTCAAGATCACCTCATATCCTCCTTTAGCTTGGCGTCAGCGATAACGGCAGATTGGTAAGTTGATGAAAGATACAAGAAAATCTTAAACCACCAGAAGAACATTCAATATCAGTAAAGGAGGACAACTCTACATGGATAGTAATAAGCAATTTTCGGATAAAAATAATCAACCTGTTGAACCTACTGCCAACCAACCCGATGAATCTTCGTCCAATCAAGACAATCAAGGTAAGGGTGTAGTCGGCGCTGGCGTAGCTGGCGCAGCCGTTGGTGCTGTAGTTGGTAGTCAAGTGGCTGGCAAACGAGGCGCAGTTGTAGGTGCTGTCACAGGTGCAGTAGCTGGTGGTTTGACGGCTAAGGCTACTCCGGAGGACGCACCCGATAAACTCAAAGGTGCTGCGGATAAGGCAGCCGATAAAGTGCAAGGTGCAGCGGAACAAGCCAAGCCAGCGATTGAAAATGCCGCTAACCAAGCTAAAAGTGCTACGGAAAAAGCAGCCGACAAGGTAAAAGATGCGGCTGAGAACGCTAAGCCAGCTATTGAAAGTCAAGCCGACAAAGCCAAAAGTGCTGCGGTGAAGACAGCCGACAAGGTGCAAGATGCGGCTGAGAAGGCTAAACCCTCTCTCCAGAGTAAAGCTGACAAAGCCAAAAATGCGGCGATGGGTGCAGCCGATAACGTTCAAGACAAGGCAGAGAAAGCAAAGCCATCAAATCAAAACAATCAAGATGGTGAGGTAGTGGCAGAACAAGAACGCATTATTGTGGAACCCGACCCAACGGCGGTAGTCGCAGCAAAACCTGTCACTGCTGTGGGAAAAAACGTCGCAGAAACAGAAGTGACGCAGGTTGAGGTTAAGCCAGAAACACCTGAAATACCTGAAGTTGACAAGCGAACATCCTTCAGAAAGAATACCGAACGGTAAAATAAGGATTCCTAAGACCAAGTTGTGTTCCGACGTGTCATATTAACGCTTTGAGAGGCAACTTGGTACTATAGCAATCGCCATAGCGGTTAGGACGCATCTTATGGTAGAGACGTTGCATGCAACGTCTCTACAACTCATTCGTGTTGTACTAACTTCAACGAATGACAAATGACAAATGACAAATGACAAATGACAAATGACAAATGACAAATGACAAATGACAAATGACAAATGACAAATAACCTACTGAACTGCCTTGTAGGTTTTAAATCCACCCGTAAGATTGTGGGCATCAAACCCCTGTAACCGCAACGCACGGGTGGCATAATATGCCCGTTGACCGACTTGGCAATAGACAGCAATTTTCTGGTCTTTGGGCAATTCATGGACGCGATCGCGCAATTGTGTCAAAGGAATATTTAACGCCCCCTCCACATGACCCGCCTCAAATTCGCCAATTTCCCGAACATCCAATAGCAGCGCCTCATCGTCCGCCAGCTTATCCCAGTGAATAATTGGTGCATCACCGCGCAATACATTCGCCGCCACCATTCCTGCTAAATTCACTGGGTCTTTCGCCGCACCAAACTGAGGCGCATAACACAATTCTGCCTCCTCCAAATCAAACACCGTTGCCCGATTTTGCAGCGCCATGGCAATCACATCCATACGTTTTTCTACCCCTTCTTCCCCAACGGCTTGTGCGCCCAAAATGCGACCCTCTTGGGGAGAAAACAGTAGCTTCATATCAATCGGTTTTGCCCCTGGATAATAGCCCACATGATGACCCGGATGCAGATAAACTTTCTCATACGCCATCCCCACCCGCTTCAGGGTTTTCTCACTCGCACCCGTCGCCGCCACAATTAAGCCAAAGACACCACAAACGGTGGTTCCTTGTACGCCGCGAAACGTGGTATCCCGTCCACAAATCGCATCCGCCGCCACTCGTCCCTGGCGGTTGGCTGGACCGGCTAAGGGGATTAAAATCCATTCCCCCGTTACCCAGTCGCGCACTTCTACAGCGTCACCCACCGCCCATATATGGTCATCAGTGGTTCGCATCTGTTCATTGACTCGAATCCCACCGCGATCGCCAATATCTAATCCAGCATCCTTCGCTAGTTTAGTTTCGGGACGCACGCCAATGCCTAATATCACTAAATCGGCTGGATGCTTTTCCCCGGATTTTGTCGATACAATCAATGTTCCCTCACTGGTTTGCTCAAACCCAGTTACCCCATTGCCTAAGCGTAACTGTACCCCATTTGCCGTTAAGCGATCGTGAACGGGTGTCACCATTTCGGGATCAAGGGGAGGCATGACTTGCGGTAACATTTCCAGTAGGGTCACAGCAATTCCCCGCTTAACTAAGTTCTCCGCCATCTCCAAACCCACAAACCCGCCACCAACAATAACCGCTTGCTGCACCTGACGTTCAACAATCCATTCCCGAATCCGACGGCTATCAGGAATGGTGCGTAGGGCAAAAATTCCCGGTAGGTCAATTCCCGGTAAGGGTGGACGTAAGGGAGAAGCGCCTGGTGCCAGGACGAGGGCGTCATAGCGTTCTCGGTACACTTGTCCAGAGTTCAAGTCTTTGACGGAGATTTCTCTGGCGTCTCGGTCGATTTCCAGGACTTCATTCTCCAGCCGCACCTCAATATTAAAGCGCTGTTTGAACAGTTGTGTATTGGCAACCAGGAGTTTTTTCTCGTCGGTAATTACATCTCCCACGTAGTAAGGTAAGCCGCAATTGGCAAAGGAGACAAAGGAACCGCGATCAAAGATGATAATCTCCGCCGACTCCGACTGACGGCGAGTTCGCGCCGCACAGGATGCGCCTCCAGCAACACCACCGATGATCAGAATTCGTTGTTTTGTGTTCATAACTGATCCTTTATGTTTGGAACGTTTTACCTTATAGGGTTTTGATCGGGGATTAGCGAATTTATATTGCTCGTTGTTTAAACAGTGATTGATTCAATCATACAGCCTCTCTGCTGGAATAGGACTACGATTAGATCAAAATTTAATATTTGATAACTATTTATCGATATAGCTGTTTTGTATCCGGTAGATTTCCTCGGTTCGGTTTATTCTCGATCAGAGGAACCAATCAAAGGAGTAAACTCACCCGTGGTCAAAATCGTCACCATAAATATTTTGTTTGAAATGGACAGATGGGAACAGCGACGAGACCTTTTGGCAGCCGGACTCAAGGCACAACAGGCGGATCTGATTGGGTTACAGGAGGTCAAGTTGCCAGAAGATACCAGTGCTTGGTTAGCTGAACAGCTAGAGATGCCCCACGTCTATTTGATACCGTACCAAAAACCCAATCAAGCGCAACCCAAATATGGGGCAGCGATTTTGAGCCGTTATCCATTCGTACAGCAGGCGGAACTGGATTTGCAAGGTCAGGGGCGCAAAGCGCAGTATGTGCAAGTGGAAGTGGAGGGTCAAGCCTTAATTTTATGCAATGGGCATTATTTTTGGTCGCCCGGTTCCTCTCCCGAACGAGAAAAACAGATTCGGTTACTCCTGGATTGGTTGGGTAAGTTTCTGCCAGAAATGCCTGTGGTGGCGGTGGGTGATTTCAACGCGAGTCCCGGTACTCCGGAAATTAGTCTGATGGA
Source organism: Coleofasciculus sp. C1-SOL-03 (assembly GCF_040220555.1). Taxonomy (NCBI): domain Bacteria; kingdom Bacillati; phylum Cyanobacteriota; class Cyanophyceae; order Coleofasciculales; family Coleofasciculaceae; genus Coleofasciculus; species Coleofasciculus sp. C1-SOL-03. The sequence goes on along the minus strand of NZ_JAVJUO010000074.1, from coordinate 96,762 downwards.
ATCTCAATTTACGTCAGCGTATGGGGCGCACCACGGACATGAACCCGAGTATACTGCTCCCACTCCCCTATGGCGCGGCTGGCGGCGGATGCTAAGCTACGCCATAAGTAACTGGAAGCGCTACGGTAGGTTGAGACATGAGCGGGGAACACGGGATTATATTTTTTTCAATCAATATTTGCGTGTGCAAGACTGTCAACTGATTCTGACTGAACCAGCGCCTGATGATTCTACTCTGTATCCCTCTGACCATTTTGGTTTGGCGGCTCAATTGGAATTGTTAGTAGGTGGAGAAACGTAAAGTTAAGGATGGGGATTGTCATTGGTCATTGGTCATTGGTCATTTGTGATAATTGAATGGTTAGGTCGGGGCGGGTTTATTTACATCTGGATGCAACCAAAAAGATAGTAGTGAAACCCGCCCCTACACAATCTCCCTCACCTTCCCCATCTCCCCTACTACAACAATCCCCGCCCTTTTTGGGCAAATTCATCAATGGTTTGCTCGGATAAATTGTGGGTAGTCATCGCATTCAACATCTCTAGCGGAAGCGTCAGATGATCCGCCCCAGCGATTAAAGCCCCCGCCGCTTCTTCTGGTGATTTGAGACTGGCGGCTAGAATTTCCGTGGGACTATCTTGGAGGATAGCTGCCATTTCTTTAACCAACGCCAAGCCATCCCCGAGTAAACGAGTGGCGCGATTCACGTAGGCGATCGCATATTTGGCACCAGCTTGTTGGGCAACGGCGGCTTGGGCGGCGCTGTAAATGGCGGTGACTGAACAGGGAATCTCTGGGGACAAATGGGCGACAACCTGAAATCCTACGGCTGTAGCCGGAACTTTCAGCACTGTTTTCTCCCCAATAATCTCAAACGCTCTTCGTCCTTCTGCTACCATTCCCTGAAAATCGGTTGCCATGAGTTGATAATACAGTTCTCCTGGGCTAATTGCCGCGAGTTGTTTTAGGGCTGTTTCTGGTGGTAAATCACTTTTGGCAAGCAGTGTCGGATTGGTGGTGATTCCCTTGACCCATCCCCAATTTTCTACAGTTTTCGCTTCACTGACTAATGCCGAATCCAAATAAATCATGATCGATTTTCCGTTATTTAAGGGACTTACGGAAAAATAGAATACCAATCATTGTAGAGAAAAAAAAGCGGACAAATGTAATAGTTTATCTGTTTTGTCGGTATAACCCCATTGAAAAGCGGATCGCGAAAAATGAGCAAACTGCAAATTCAACTTGGTTAAGCGATCGCGTAACCTGTATAAGGGCGAACCTCTGGCGGCTGAAACCCTAGCACGATATCCGATGGAGGAACACCTGCGGCAACGAGTTCTTCGGTAATACCATCTTCGATACCATCGCGTTGAATCCAAATTTTACCATCAATAATCTGAACATGAGTAAGGCAGCCATGGACTCGGCGTTTTTGTTGCCAGCCTACATCCAACAACAAAAAATGGTTGCGATCGCGATCGACAATCAAATATTCGTCTATTTCTCCGTAACTATAAGGGATATCGGCGTGTTTTTTCAGGACGTTTTCGATTGTCTCTCGATAGAACTCTAGGCGATCCATTGCACAACCTCCTTGGCTTTTCTTAAAGTGAAGTCACCGTATGCCATAAACAAGCGTGAGTTGTAGCCATCTCAATCCTATTGAGTTGTGAGAATATAGTATAATAGCCGCTAGAATCTAGGGATAGAGATATCCACAGACTAGCAACAACAGCAATCTATGGTTCAAAGGAGCTTTCAGCAAGAGTCTTTACCTCCAGCGCTTGAAAGTGGCGATCGCTTAAATCTTTATGAATTTGAGCGTCGTTATAACGCGATGCATTCTCTCAAGAAGGCTGAACTAATTGAAGGAGTCGTTTACTTGCAGCAGGGTGAGTATGTTTCTTTGCCTGTAGATGAAGGGAATGTAATCCGGAGTCGAGTATTTCCTCCGATTGTGGTTAGCCGTCGGTGATTTGTTGGCTGGAAATATAGGGAGAGTGTTGTCGGTGTTACAGGAAGGTTTAGCTTCGGAGGAACATACAAGGTTTGTCGAACAGTTAGCGAAACGTTGTTATAGTTAGATTGCATAACTGTAAAGCTTTAATTTCGTAGTTGAACTTGAGCAAGAAGATGACTGAATCGCCGTATAGAGAGTTTGAGGAAACAGAGGGGACTCCCCTTTCAATCGATCCAATATTAAAAACGTTTGTCCGTTTTGCAGAAGAACAGGATTTTAGCTTGGGAGTTACTCTGACTATTCATGGATTACTAATTGCTGGCAACATCATCAGTTACCATAAATATCTTGAAGGAATCGCTCAAGGCTTTAAATCTGCCACTGGCAATCAAGAAATCAGTCAAATCCTTGCTGAATCTTACCGAAATGCAAATCAAGAGTATCTAAAAATTTGCAGAGAGGAAGGATTAGAAGAACTTCCTCCTCCATTGTATATCCATCTATCTAATGCAAGGTTTATGTTTGGCAACAAAATTGTGCAAACAGGGTCTTATTGGAGAGGAAGATTGGATGAGGTCGATGGATTCTTTCTAGGCATAATCGATTTTGAGTAAAGTAGATGGTAAACTCTTGAGAAACGTGATTCACACTCTATCTAAGCGTCGAAAGTAAAAGAATACGGTGTAACGGAAAGCTGCTAGGCACAGTCCTAATTATTTGTTCGTCAGCCGTACACCATTGACAATTTAGGGTTTCAGCCAATCGGATGTAGGTCATGTCGTATGAACCTTTCGCATAGTCTACAGACATTCCCACTGATGCTATGCACTCATCCTCAATTGCCGCAGATATTTGAATTGGGATCTGGAAAAAGGCTTTGGCAAACTCTACGGCTTGTGTTTTTTCGAGACGAGGTGGATTCCCTTTCACTTGTCCGCAGGCTCTTGCTAAAATACCACATACCTCGTAAGGAAGAATTTGAGGAGCATGTAACTCAACTTCATTAGCTAAACACGCTAGAAGGATGTCGCTAGCTAGGTCAACATTGCTTTCTCTAGCATCCTTCAGAAACCATTTAGCCGCCACGCTTGCGTCAATTACTAAACGCTCAGGTAGATTCACGCATCTCCCTTAAAGTATCTATAATATTGAAGTCAACTGAACCAACCTCATCCCGCAGCTTCTGGATGCGCTCATACAACTCTCGGCGCTCAGGTGAAAGCTTATCGAGTCTTTGCAGTCTTTGCTGCGTTCTATCTAATCTATCGCTACCAACCTGTGGTATATGCTGTAGAGCATTCAATGCATCTTTTTCAGCTTTCTTGAGTATCTCAATTGATACATCCCGTTTTGGGGTTGGCAACCTGCTTTTCTTTCGTCTACAGGTTGAGAGATGAGGCAGTACAGCACTCCTCACAGATTCTACGATGATTTGCCTAAATTCAGCATCATGCTGTTGTGTACCCCCTGTTATCTCTATTCGGACAACTATCATCACCATATCATCGATCCCGTCGTGACCTTGTTAGAATTAACCTTGATTGACCTCAACCCTAATAAGTGGGTGGACACAAGTAAAGTTAACGGTTGAGATTAGGGAACAGGGAACGGGGAACAGGGAACAGTAAGGGTTTGAGGGCGATTTACTTGCACTTAATACAGTACCGTTTTCTTTTGTCCGACTACTTATCGTCAGTTGAGAGGGTAATTAACCTAAGTATCTTATTATATTTCAACTTTGGCTAAGTTTTACGGCGCAGCAAAAAGTCATAGACACCGCTATGATCCCCTACTCCTCCAAGAAATTGGTGATCTATGTACCTCACTTACCACCAAAAGCGCTGTCAAATTAAGGACTTTCGTCTGTTCGATCTAACGAAGTTCTAGACTTGATTTCGGGAGCAATGGCTTGATTGTCCTGCATAACCCTAATCAGAAATCGCAGAGCTTCATTGACTGCCTCAGCATTAGGAAACATCTCTGCAACATCAGGTTCTAAGCGTACAGTTTTCCCGGCAAAACTTTTCCGTCCAGAGCCTAACTTTCTGACTCGTAGACTCTTTAAGTCGTATTCTGATCGCAGATCATCTTCCATATCTGGCTTAACCCTCTTCACTTAACCCTCTTCATAAGCTTCTCGTTCAGCTCGTGTTACAACTCTTGCACTAATCAGGCGAATCAAATCTCCTTTTTCTGTATACGATACAATGAGTAAACGTCCTCCACTCCCATCCAACATCAATGTCAAATTTAGCGATCGCACAATGGATACCCAATTGAACTACAGAGATATCATTAAACAAATACTACAGGAACACGCCGACTATCGGGCTTCCCTGCCTGACAGCTATGACTCCCACGTTCTATTTGATGATCAGCGAGGACGCTATTTAGTCTTGGATATTGGCTGGAATGATGACAAGTATCTTCATACTACACCGATTCATATTGATTTAATCGGTGATAAAATCTGGATTCAATATGACGACACCGAGGAGGGAGTTGCTACCGATTTACTAGAAGCAGGCGTTCCCAAGGAAGATATTGTACTGGGTTTTCGCCATCCCAAAATTCGGCAGCATACAGGTTTTGCCGTGGCTTGATTGCAGGATAGTTACTCAATCGAGAATTGCAATTAGGGTGAAGCCTTCGCTACTACCGAGAATGACGCGATCGCGAATCGGTAATACTGCCAATGTTGACTCATCTACCAGTAAATACGCCGACGTTGACGCTAACTGTTTCAATGTAGTTGTATCCGTCGGAATCACTTGGCGATCGCTATAAAAATCTAAACTGGGACGCCGATAACTAAACGATGTATAAACCACCGTGTCTGGGGGCGTGTGTTCCTGAATTAACTGGGCGACTGGTTTTACCGCAAAGGCTTCATTTAATTCCCAAACCCAGGATGTAGACATGATTAACAATAACAATGCCACGTAAGTTCCACCCAATAAAATCGGGATAAATTGGCGATTATGCTGGTAAACCTGCCCAGCCGCCAAACCCATGGTTAACGCCACAACCACGCCCATAATAATTAATACAGGCTGCGGATCTGCCAAGATAAAATAAACAGATCCCCCCACCCCAGCAACTGCCATTAGCCCCAAAAGCCAGACTAAAATTTGCGGGTAATGCTTGCTTTTTTGCCATAAATGAGCTAAGAACATACCAACAGCTAAGGCAAAAAAGGGATAGAACGGCATAATGTACCAAGGCAACTTGGTTCCCATTAGGGAAATCGCTCCCAGATAGCCAACAGTACCAATCAGTACCAGTTTGCCCCAACTCCTGTAGCGATGATGCCAAGCTAGCGCCAATCCGCCAAACCAAAACAATAGCCAGGGAAAACTGTATTTAAGTAATTCCAGCAAATAATACCAAGGCGCACCCTGATTTCCCTCCACAGACTCCGAGATGCGGTTCAACCCCTGCGCCTGAAAATGCACCTGCCAAAAGGTTTCACCATAATACTGCCACTGAACCGCATACCACGCGATCGCAGGTGTAATTCCCAAGAGAATCCCTAGCCACAAATAGGGATGTTTCAACAACGTCCATTGTCTATCAGCTAAGAGAAACCCAAACGCGATCGCACCGAGGAGGATCACCAAAATCCCTTTGGTTAACGTAATTAATCCCAGGCTAATCCCAATCCCAACCGCCCAACGCCTATCCTGACGCGCTTTCAGCAGACACACTAGCAATAGCAGGAAAAACGACACTACCGTACCATCCAGCATCGCCAGACGCCCATGACGCACCACAGGTAGTAACGTCAAGTAAACGCTAGCCGCCAATATAGCCGGGAGACGTTGGGCAAAAACCTCTCGTCCCAACCAATAGAGTAACGGAACGCTACAAGCAGACAAAAATGCTCCCGGTAGGCGGGTAGTGAATTCTCCTATCCCCCAAAATTGATACGAGATAGCAATTAACCAATCCATTAACGGGGGTTTGAGCAGATAAGGTTCCCCCGCAAGCGTTGGATGTAGCCAATTCCCGGTACGATAAATCTCTCTAGCAATTAGGGCGCGAGTGCTTTCATCCCAGTCTCGTAGCGGTACATTCCCTAGAGAAATACTCCCCAGGAGAAGGGCGGCTAAGGAAAAACCAATTAGCCAATGGTACTCAGTTAGATTCAATCGTCGTTTTGTCAAGTCTCTATCTCCTCAAAGGGAGAACCCGCGCCGCCGTTAAAACCGGGATAAACCCTTTGCCATCCAAGTTACTTGACAAATCGTAACATTAGCGACTATCTTGTTTACCAATAGCTTATAGTCTTGACAGAGGCGGTGAGTTGTCTCGATTTTTGATCCAATCTCTACCGCGATCTAGCGCCCTGAACTTAAACTCTAGTAATTATTAAACGTTTTTCGGGCGTCCAACAGTTCTAGATAAGATATCGGCACGACTATGGGCCACAGGATGGTAGCAATGATTAAAATCACCCAAGACGAAAATTTTTCATTTGGGGACAGGCTGTCATCGTGTTGCATGAAATCTATCCATCGGCTGAATAAGATCGGTATCATGACTAGGTAGAATACGGCAAAGCCGATAAACATAGTTTCCCACATACAAAACCTCACTAACTTGATCATCAATTTGGTAATGAGTGACTCCTTAACCAAAGTAAGAGAGTCCTCAGCAATCTGGCTCTGCTTAGGTTTCTTGCTGGGAGATAACGCTCTGCCAACCTAAGCTGTATCTTCTTTCCCACCTATCTTTTTTCCCCCACCTATCTTTTTTCCCACCACTATAGCTAGAATGCCCTTGTCTCAAGCACTTTCGCAGCAATAGAATGCTAATCCACTCTTTACGCTAACGTTTAGAAGTTGGTCAAATTGGTTCGCCCAATTGACGTTAACAGATAAAGTTAATCGGTATCAGAAGTACTAATACTTACTTACTAAATTAGCAGTAGTCTGTTGACCATCACAGGATCACATCCCAAACATCTATCGCCAGATTTTAATCTATTCTATACCATTCTAGTATCGATAAAAAGATGGGGATGGAGATAGCCTGATGATTCATGTCGTGTTATCCGCCCTAGGCAAAACCTGGGTAAGGAATCAGCTTCACCCTTTAACGCCTTGTAGCTGATTTGTGATCTGAGTAATCGAACTCAATCCTTGTTGTTCCAACTTTCTTAACAATCCCTGCATGATTCGCCGCGCCATCCAGGGTCCTTCATAGACTAATCCCGTGTACGCTTGAATCAAGCTGGCTCCGGCGGTGAGCTTTTCCCAGGCATCTTCGGCGGTAAAAATTCCCCCCACGCCGATAATCGGTAAGTCCCCTTGGGTTTGCTGGTGAATAAATCGAATCACCTCGGTTGAACGTTCCCGCAGTGGCGCACCACTAATTCCGCCAGCTTCTTCTGTCACGGGTTTACCTGTGGCGGCGATGACTGGGGTTTTCAGCATATCCCGGCGAATCGTTGTGTTGGTCGCCACAATTCCCGCAAGCTGATAGGTTTGAGCTAGCATCACAACATCCGCGATCGCTTCCCACTCCAAATCCGGTGCAATTTTGACTAAAAGCGGCTTTTGCCCTTGATTTTCCTGTTGCAACGTCTCCAAAATGATTCCTAGTTGTTCAGCATCTTGCAGCGATCGCAATCCGGGTGTATTGGGGGAACTGACGTTAACCACAAAATAATCACCCCAAGGCTTAAGCAGGCGGAAACTGGTTAAATAGTCAGTAGCGGCGTCTTCTAAGGGTGTTACCTTAGACTTACCCAGATTGATCCCCAAGGGGATCGGCTCAAACGGCTGATGTGCGATCGCCGATAATCGATCTGCCAAAGCTTTCGCCCCTCGATTATTAAACCCCATACGGTTGAGAACCGCTCTATCTTGGAGTAAACGGAACAAGCGGGGTTGGGAGTTTCCGGGTTGGGCGTGACAGGTAACGGTTCCCAGTTCAGCAAAGCCAAACCCAAAGATACGCCAAATTCGAGCCGCTACCCCATCTTTATCAAATCCGGCGGCTAAACCAAGAGGATTGGGGAATTTCAGTCCCCACAGGGTTTGTTCTAAGCGAACATCGCTCAGGCAAAAGGCTTGGTGCAATTGAGAGGAAAGCCAAGGAGTTGAGGAGGATTGGTATGTACGGTCTAGCCAACCTAATAAGTGCATTGTCTGTTCGTGCGCCCACTCCGGATCTGCCTTCACCAGCGAAAATAGAATTGGGCGAATGGCAGATTGGTAAATATCAGTCATTGGTTATTTGTCCTTTGTCATTCGTCATTCGTCATTTGTCATTTGTCATTCGTTATTGGTCATTCGTTATTGGTCATTCGTTAGGAAACAGAGAACAGGGAAAAGTGTAAGGTAGAGTTTTGAGTTAACTCACGACTTCCCCATATCCCTCATCTTCCCCAGCTTCCCCAGCTCCCCCAGCTCCCAGACGTAGCATGCTACGTCTCTACACCGCTCCCCCATCTCCCCCATTCCCCATTCCCCATGCCCCATTCCCCGTTCCCTGTTCCCTGATAATTAATTATGGGTCAGCAAAATCTACCATCCCAAAACGATCATCCATTCCTTGCCCTAGGACGAGTGCTGGAGACATTGCGGGAAGAGGACAATGCGGAGGTGTTAATCGAAACTACTCTAAATTACCTGCAAACCGAGTTTGATTACCACCTGATCTGGATTGGGCTTTATGATCGCTTGGATCATCGCTTATTTGGTAAAGGGGGTATTGCTCCCACGGCTGAGACCGATTTTTTGAAGCAACGATACAACCTGCAACCGGGTGATCTGTTAGAACAAATCGTGATTCAACAGCGCCCAATCACCGTTCCTGATATTCAGCAAGAAATCCGGGCGGGAGAATGGCGACGAATTGCTACCAATCTAGGGATTCAGGGAACATTGCTGTTTCCCTTACGCGCCAAGGATCAATGTTTTGGTATCACCTTGTTGGGTTCACATCAATGGGGTATCTCTGCCAAACCCAAGGACACCGCCCATTTATCCATGGTGTTGGGTGGATTAGCGGCGGCGCTACATGAGATAGAGGTCAATTGGCAACAATCGGCAATGAAACGCCCCGATGAACCCCTGTTTCAAGCCCTCGATGAGCTGATCAAATTGCCCAAGCTGGTTCAGCGTTTGGATAAATTGGTGGCGATGACTCAAGAGTTTATTACACCGACGCGCACTAATATTTATTGGTATCATCCGCAGCAACGCTATTTCTGGCATCGGGTGGGTAATCGTCAATCTCTCCGTAGTGTTGTTGGGTTACGCAACTCTAAAGCGGGTCTTACTGTTGCTGAAGCCAGTGACTTTTATCAGGCGTTAAAAGCGGGTAAATTAGTCACTATTGGCAGCAGTAGAAGTCAACTCAAGACACAAACCACAGAACATATCCTCAATCGACTACGAACTCGTTCGTTAATGGCAGCCCCGATTCAAATTCAAGGGGAATTGTTGGGGTTTCTGTCGGTGGAAGAAGACGAGCCGCGAATTTGGGAACGGGCAGAACGGAACTATATTTTAGCTACCGCTCAATTAGTGGCGCTGGTGGTGAGTGGTGAGGAATTAGACACCCAAGTTCAGGTAAGAATCAAGGATAGCCAGATGGTGGCAACGATCGCTCAAGCGATCGCCTGTCGTCCCACGCCTGAAGCCGCCCTGAATCAGTCGGGAAAGCTGATTTGCCAGCATCTGAATACGGATCGATTGGTAATCCTGCAACCCGATCCGTCGGGTCAATTCACTGTTGTGTTTAGCCGACAACCGTCGAATCGCCGTCCTTGTCCCTCACCCTTACCCCCCCTGGATGATCAGGATCAGCAGTGGTTGAGGGGACGAAAAAAAATGGAGGTGATTGAAGATATTGAGGCAGATGGGTTTCTTATATCCTGGCGGGAGACGTTCACGCAACTGAATCTGCGATCGCTCCTCATCGAGCCTTTATCCTATCCAGAACATTCCCCTAAACAACCGAGTTTCCTGTTCTTGATTGGTCATGAGAGTCCTCGAACGTGGAACTCGAATGAACGGGATTTCGTGAAAACTGTAGCCCAACTCATCCACCTGCTACTAACGCTATCGGGTGAGTTAGATAACGCCAAACGTTCATTTTTGGCGCACCAAACCCTGCAGTCGGGTCTATCCATGCTCCACTCAGCCCCGAAAGATCCGGTGCGCTTTGAACGGGCTTGGATTAATTATGTGGCAAAGTTGCTCGAATGTCCATTGGTGGCGCTATTCACTTGGACTCCCCAAATTGCTTGGGCGACGGTATCCACGGTGGTGGTTACGGATTCGCGTTTTGCTCTCCCTCCCGATTTAACCATTTCGGTGGCAACAAATCCCCTGATTCATGAGGCTCTAGCTACCCCCCATTTCCGCTGCTTTGCGGTGAAGGATCTGCCGGACTCGATCCGTCAATGGTTTAATCGTCCCGATATTGGTCAAATTTTGGTGATTGCCTTACATCAGGATACCACCTCAGCCACGGGAGTGATTCTGATTGCGGATCACCAGGAACGAACGTGGTCTGAACGTTTGTTATCGGTACTGGAAATCTTAACCCAACAGTTTACTGACTTGCGTGACTATCGGTATCGCCTGATCCAACAAACCCAAGAGCGGGAGAATTTGCAAGCTCTCAACTGGTACAAACACCGATGCTTGGAGAAATTGTATCAGTCTGTGCAGGAGATGAATAATGCCTTACTCTCCTTGGACAGTCAGACATACTCCCTGGCGGAAGCCAGCCAACAGATGACCAATTCGGCGTTACAAAAGATGCGTCGTCAGCAACTGCTGCATAAGTTAGAAGCCGTTCTAGCGGGGGTGAATCCGATTCTCAAGCAGGAACAGTGGCAACTCAGGACGACGCTACGCCCGATCAAGTTGGCAACGTTGTTGAAGCGATCGCTGCGACAGGTGGAACCCTTTTATCATCAGCGTCAACTGGTTCTGAATATGCACAATGTTAGTCAGTTTACCATTTATGGGGATTACCTGAAGCTAGAATGCATTGTGTTGGAGTTATTGCTCACGATTGGTTTACAATCCCGTGCTGGACGTTGGATTCATCTGTGGTGCTGTCCCCTACGTTCGGATACTAAGCCCAGGCTGCGCTCAAGTTCACCTTATCCGTTACTCGAGTTACTGATTTCTCAAAGCAATTCTTTGGAGGAATGTCAGCAGGTTCTCACCGCTTCACCGAGAAAATCGCTACCTGGCTTAAATATGAAAATTTGTCAACAGATTTTGCGGAGTTGGGGAGGCGATCTGCAATTTTACCAAACCCAAGTCCATGATTATTTGATCCGGTTACTGTTGCCATTGGAACAGAAGCAGAGGTAAGAAACCTCGTCCATCTGATTAACATGGGTGGGGTAGTTCATCAAGCCCCGACAACTCCTACGAAGTCGGGCATCTGTCGGTGTACCTCACTAACTACCAAAAGCGCTGTAAATTTCTCACTCGACGCTAATCGACGCTAAAATAAATGTAACCGTTAGCAATTATAGTTAAAGCGTGCCAGATGTCAATCAGTCCCACCGTTTCTATCCCTCCCCTAGAAAATGGCGATCGCCTCACTCGCATCGAATTTGAGCGTCGCTATCAGCAAACACCAGACAAGACAAAAGCCGAATTAATAGAAGGAGTGGTTTACGTGGCTTCACCCGTTCGCGCTAACCGTCACGGTAAACCCCATGCTCAACTCGTCGGTTGGTTGTTAGTGTACGAGTCAGAAACTCCGGGTGCATATCTGGCTGACAATACTACAGTCCGTTTGGATGCCGATAATGAACCGCAACCCGATGCCTTACTCCGAATTGAACCGGAAGTCGGAGGAAATTCTCGGATTACTGCGGATGATTATATTCAAGGCGCACCGGAGTTAGTTGTAGAAGTAGCGGCTTCGAGTGCTTCTTATGATTTAAATGATAAACTGAATGCCTATCGTCGCAATGGTGTACAAGAGTATATTGTCTGGCAAAGTTATGAAAATCGCATTGATTGGTTTCGCTTAGAAGAGGGGAGATATGTTTCCTTAGAACCTGATGAAGTCGGGATTATTCGCTCTAATGTTTTTCCTGGATTATGGCTAGCAGTGAATGCGTTACGTGAGGGGAATTTAGCTGAAGTTTTGGCAGTGTTGCAGCAGGGAATACAGACAGCAGAACATCAGGATTATGTCCAGCGTTTAAATCGGCAAGCATAGCGATACCGATATGCAAAACTTGATAGCGATCGCGCTGGAGTTTAGACTACGAAAAATTAACCTAGCTATAGCCCGATGCTGAGAAAGAAGGAAAATTACTAAAAAATTAAAGTTTAAGATGCTTTTTTCGACCGTTTTTTGTGTCGTATTTTACCTTTTTTAACCACAGGGTAACGAGTTCATGATAGGGGAGACGTGAGGGATTTTGCTTCATTAGTTATATAGGCAGCTCTAATAAAGAGCCTGGGCACACTCGCCGATATGATTTGATTCCCTTTCCCACATTACTTGGTTACGGCGAGCGCACCCAGGCTGATTAATAAACTCAACACAGACTGATATCCTTACTCGTAGTCTAAACTCCAGAAGTAAGCGAGACGTTCACATTACTGTTCCCCTCTGCCTTCTGCCATCTGCCATCTGCCATCTGCCTTCTGCCATACCTCCGTGGTGCTGAAATACGCCGTAAAAAAGCCGTGAACACCGATCCAGCCACCCCCATCTGCTTCCTACAATGAGGTCAGTTAAACAAATTCTCTACGTTAACAACTGACTATGCAACCCAATAATCCCAATCTGTTTACCGAAAAAGCCTGGGAAGCCCTCGCCCAAACCCCAGATGTGGTAAAAGCCGCCCAGCAACAACAAATTGAAAGTGAACATTTGATGAAAGCGTTGCTGGAACAAGAGGGGCTAGCAATCAGTATTCTCAATAAAGCCCAAATCCCAGTGCAGCGCATCCGCGAAGCCACCGACGCCTTTATCCAGCGTCAACCCAAGGTGTCTGGGAGTAGTTCCTCTATTTATATGGGGCGTAGCCTGGATACCTTATTAGATCGCGCTGACGGCTACCGCAAAGAATTTAACGATGACTACATCTCCGTCGAGCATCTGATGTTAGCGTATGTGAAAGACGATCGCTTTGGCAAAAGCCTATTTCAGGAATTTAAACTAGACGAACAAACACTGAGAAATACGATTACCCAGATTCGGGGGAACCAAACTGTGACTGATCAAAATCCAGAAGGCAAATACGAAGCCCTAGAGAAATATGGACGGGATTTAACCGAAGCCGCTAGAGACGGTAAACTAGACCCCGTGATTGGGCGAGATGATGAGATTCGCCGCACGGTACAAATTCTCTCCCGTCGCACCAAAAATAACCCAGTTCTGATTGGGGAACCCGGAGTGGGTAAAACCGCGATCGCAGAAGGATTGGCACAACGGATTGTCGCCGGAGATGTTCCCCAATCCCTGAAGGATCGCAAATTAATCGCCCTGGATATGGGGGCGTTAATCGCCGGGGCGAAGTTCCGAGGGGAATTTGAAGAACGCCTGAAAGCCGTTCTCAAAGAAGTTACCGACTCCAAGGGACAAATCATCATGTTCATTGATGAAATCCATACCGTTGTCGGTGCAGGGGCGACACAAGGATCAATGGATGCGGGGAATTTACTCAAACCCATGCTAGCTAGAGGCGAGTTACGCTGTATTGGCGCGACAACCTTAGATGAGTATCGCAAATATTTAGAAAAAGATGCGGCACTAGAACGGCGTTTCCAACAAGTCTTCGTCGATCAACCCAGTGTCGTCGATACTATCTCCATCCTCAGAGGGTTAAAAGAACGCTACGAAGTTCACCACGGCGTTAAAATCTCCGATAGCGCCTTAGTCGCCGCCGCCACCCTCTCCACCCGGTATATTAGCGATCGCTTCCTCCCGGATAAAGCTATTGATTTAGTCGATGAATCCGCCGCCCGACTGAAAATGGAGATTACCTCCAAGCCGGAAGAATTGGATGAAATCGATCGCAAAATCCTGCAACTGGAAATGGAGAAACTGTCCCTGCAAAAAGACAGTGATCCAGCCTCCATGGAACGCTTAGATCGCCTGGAACAAGAACTGGCAAACCTCAAAGAAGAACAACGCACCTTAAACGCCCAATGGCAATCGGAAAAAGACGTTCTGGATCGGATTCAAGGGATTAAAGAAGAAATTGACCGGGTAAATGTAGAAATCAGCCAAGCCGAACGGGAATACAATCTGGATCGGGCGGCTGAACTTAAATATGGGAAACTCCCCCAGTTACAACAATCCCTGCAAGCTTTTGAACAACAGCTAAACTCAACCCAAACCAGTGGTAAGTCCCTGTTGCGCGAAGAAGTCACCGAATCCGATATTGCTGAAATTATCTCCAAATGGACGGGAATTCCGATCAGCAAACTGGTAGAATCCGAGAAAGAAAAACTCCTACAACTCGAAGACGAACTGCATCAACGAGTCGTGGGACAAGAAGAAGCCGTTACCGCCGTCGCCGATGCAATTCAGCGATCGCGTGCAGGATTAGCTGACCCCAATCGTCCCACCGCTAGCTTCATTTTCTTGGGTCCGACGGGTGTGGGGAAAACCGAATTGGCAAAAGCCCTCGCCGCCTATCTCTTCGACACCGAAGACGCCTTGGTGCGGATTGATATGTCCGAATACATGGAAAAACACACCGTCTCTCGCCTCATTGGTGCGCCTCCGGGATATGTTGGCTATGAAGAAGGGGGTCAGTTAACCGAATCAATCCGGCGACGCCCTTATGCGGTGATTCTCTTCGACGAAATCGAGAAAGCGCATAATGATGTATTTAACATCATGCTGCAAATCCTCGATGATGGTCGAGTCACCGATGCTCAAGGGCATACGGTAGACTTCAAGAATACCGTCATTATCATGACCAGTAATATTGGGTCACAGTACATTCTCGACTTAGCTGGGGATGATACCCGCTATAACGAAATGCGGGGACGGGTGATGGATGCGATGCGAACCAGCTTCCGTCCGGAGTTCTTGAACCGGATTGATGAAGTAATTATCTTCCACGCCCTGCAAAAACACCAGTTACGCCATATCGTCTCCCTACAAACCCAGCTACTGGAAACCCGGTTAGCCGAACGGCAAATGTCGCTGAAGCTATCGGAAGAGGCGATCGATTACTTAGCCGAAGTTGGGTATGATCCGGTGTATGGCGCACGTCCCTTGAAGCGGGCGATTCAGCGAGAATTAGAAACCCAGTTGGCTAAAGCCATGCTGCGGGGTGAGTTTAGTGACGGCGATACCGTCTTTGTCGATGTGGAGAACGAACGGCTGACATTCAAGCGCTTACCCGCAGAATTGTTAACCACGCAATCGAGTTAAGGTTTCAACAGCCAGGGAATTTAGGACAGGTTAATCCCCCACTTTAGGGGGATTGTTCCATTTTATGTCAGAATAAGTCCCGTAATTCTGTCGTTGTCTCAATCTCAAGGAACTCGATTGTGAATCAATCCCCCAATGAAGGCACAAAAACCTTTTTGTATATTATTGGCATTGCCCTAGGTGTGGGTCTATTACTCGCCGCCTTTGTATTGCTACTCACGGGACTCGGTGTCATTCAGCAAATTCCCTCGGCTGTTGTCTGGGCGATCGTTCTTTTTTCCATTGGTATTGGTATCCTTAGTGGTCTTACGATTCGACGGTAAATTTAGTAGGTTGATGGAAATAAATCGAACTCTATTCAGTGCTGTCACTATTTCTAAAAGCTTTACGAATGACAAATGACGTAGCTTGCTTCTCGCTTGCGCGAGTATGACGAATAACAAATGACAAATGACGAATGACAAATGACGAATGACACTCTAATTTATGCTTATATGTTTTCGATTTCTGTCGCCGTGACGATAGTGGTTTATATTTTTCGCGGTCTAGCCATTCTCAGCTTTATGCCCGGTGGTATTTTGTGGTTGTTAATTTTACTGTCGATTGCCACGGGGGTGATTTACGGCGTACAGAAAACCAAGCGGTATTAATTCAAAGGAATTTACCTCACATCTTGCCATTATCGTCGCCATTATCGTGGGTTGTAGGGGCGAGTCGCTGCACATAGTAGGCGGTGTAAGAATTAACCTATATCGACTCGCCCCTCCCAGGATTTTCGGTAAAATTAAGGGTTAGAATGACGAATGACGAATGACGAATGACGAATGACGAATGACGAATGACGAATGACAAATGACAAATGACAAATGACAAATAACAAATGACTTAAAGAAACAGGATAAAAGCTATGATTGCTCCCACGAATCAGAACCCCATCACGATTCCATTCCTCGAAAATGGAGATAAGCTTTCTCGTGCAGAATTTGAGCGGCGTTATACAGCGATGCCTCATCTGAAAAAAGCGGAACTGATTGAAGGAATTGTTTACATAGCATCGCCTTTAAGGTTTGAACCTCACGCTGAACCTCATGCTAATATACTCCTTTGGCTAGGAAACTATAAAATTGCGACTCCGGGTGCACGTTTAGGCGATAATCCGACAATTCGTCTGGATCTTGATAATGAACCCCAACCCGATGCAGTTTTGCTAATTGATAACAATTGCGGGGGTCAAAGTTGTCTTGACAACCAAGGCTATATTAAAGGCGCACCGGAACTGGTGGCTGAAATTGCCGCGAGTACGGCTTCAATTGATCTGCGGGATAAAAAACGAGTTTATCGTCGCAATGGGGTGAAAGAATATCTGGTTTGGCAGGTTATTGATCAGCGTTTTGATTGGTTTTCATTGCAGGAAGAGGAGTATAGTTCTGTTGCACCTGATGCAGAGGGAATTATCCGCAGTCAAGTTTTTCCGGGGTTATGGTTGGGAGTTACGGCGCTTTTAGCGGGGGATATGCTTGGAGTTATGGCGACGTTGCAAGCGGGGTTAGCGAGTAGCCAGCATCAAGAGTTTTTGCAACGGTTAAGTAGGTAGGCACAATAAAAGTTAACGGTGAAGATCGTCATTTGTCATTTGTCCTTTGTCCTTTGTAAGGGTTTGAGGGCTATTTACAGAACTTAATATAGTCAACATTCAGACGCGCCATGGCACGTCTCTACATTCTCTGTTACTTGTAACATTTGGTTTCCTCCTTTTTGAAATTCATAAGCAACCTGCTTGATTTCCAGGTTATATCCTTGGTTGTTGAACTCTCGGATAACGGGGGATAAGTGAGGTGATATCTCTCCGGAAATATCCACCAAAGGAAAAATTCGCACCTGATCTGCTACCCGACACAATTCCCGAATTGAATTTAAGTGAAACTCTAGAGATAACAAGTCAGAATAGCTAAAAAGGAAGTGAGAACAAACCGCTAAATTAAATTGATTCATTGTAAACGGTAAAATAGGTAACGCCGCGTTAATGTACCGTCCTTGTTCAATCCCCATTGATAAGTCGTCAACAAATTGTTCCATGGCTGAGAGACGGATTTGTCCTAATGCTTCGGGAGATTCAATCGTCTGCCACACATAGTTATCACGATTCGCTGTTACCCCATCAATTACCGTTGGATAAACCTCTTGAATTCGTCGTTTTATCTCCTTAGCCGGAAACTGATAGATTGGATCACAGGAGATCACAGTATAGCCTTGGCGCGTCATCTCCGCATTAAAGCTAGCTGGTCCCCCTGCACAATCGAGTAGGGTGAATTTGAGTTCATCGGGTTGCAGGTCAAACATTCTGACATATTCGTCTAGGGAACGTCCCCAGGGAATAACGGTTTCGAGTTTAAATGCCATTTTTATTTCTTTGTTCACTCAAAAGGATGAACATAAAAAAATGATTAACTTTATCGTTATTTTAAAGTATAGGCTGTTTTGATAAATTTTTATAAAGATATTCAAATTAACTTGTCACTCTCCTGGTTTACTGGTTATAGTGAAGCCGCTCTCTTAGACTTTTGTTAAAGTCAGCATCTTAACCTGGGGTATCTACTGGACTATACCGATATCGAAGGCAAGCCCTATGTCTCAATTCCAGCCCCCTTCCTCAGCGAGTTCAGTAAAAGAACCGTGGTTAGCGGTTAACTTATCCCTATTTTTTCCCGGAATTGGTCAGCTTTATGCCGGAAAGATTATCCGAGGGCATAGTTTAATTATCACGCAAGTCGGGTTATATGCTTTAAGTGGATGGTTAATCTTAAGTCAACTCGGCAATATTTTTATCGGAGAAGTTCTATTAATGGCGACTTTTGCCTTAAGTATCTGGGGAATCGTAGATGCTTATGACTGTGTCAAGAAAGCGAATCCGCCCAGTTTTGAGAAAAGCAGAACCCGTCACAAAGATCCTTGGCTGGCGGTCTTTCTCTCCCGCCTGGTTCCTGGTGCAGGTCATTTATATATTAATCGCCTGTGGTTAAGTGTTCTATGTTTTAGTTTTTTTGTTATTTCTCTGTTGGTTCATCTCGTCCCGATACTCTTCAAAGCTTTCGTTTTTTATCACGCTTATATTGCCACAACTGTTCGTCGTGAACGCAATCAACTCCCTATTTTTTGCATGGCAATTGCTTCGATTCTATTTTCTATCTTAATTTCTATCCAGGTGTTCCTAGTTACCACACATATCGCTGATATTCATGGTATTACCACGAACGAGATGAAGCCAACGTTACAAACAGGCGATCGCGTGATTGTGGATAAACAAATTTATCATTTTCAATCCCTCCAACGGGGAGATGTTGTCCTATTTTTACCGCCGCAATCCTTGCAAGACAACCATTTTCGAGACGCATTTGTGCAGCGCATTATTGGTTTACCTGGAGAACGGGTAGAGATTGACAATGGAACAGTTTATATCAATTCTCAGCCTCTAGACGAGCACTATCGTCAAGGAGGTGATCACGACCCTTTTAGTCCCATCACCGTTCCCGCCAATTCTTATTTCGTCTTGGGAGATAACCGGAACCACAGCTATGATAGTCAGGATTGGGGTTTTCTTCCCCGACGGAATATTCTGGGAAAGGTGACTAAACGATTTTTTCCGCCTCAACGAATGGGAATCGTTGACTAATCAGGCAGAAAAATGGCTACAGTACGGGTAGTATGGTTGATAGGTCACGGGCATGTCAAGATTGTAGCTAGAGCGGTTGCGCCAAATCGCATCGTATCAGAAGCATCTTACCCGATAAACCTTGAGAAGCGGCTTACATGGGCAACTGCCTGGTTCGAGCAAAGGGAGGATCTATACGGATGTCAAATTACCAGGACTTAAGTTTTATATTAACAGAAATGTTAATAGAAGTCGCTCAGTGCTTCAAGAAAATTATCCGTGTTGATCGGGTTAATGTTTTTTTATTAGACCGATATGATCCAGAGCAATGTCTGGTTTTAACACCCAACTCTTCCCAGCCGAAAGAGTTAAGAATTCCCAATACAACTGGGATTGGCGGAATAGCTAACGTACAGCGTTTTGTCAAAAATCCGTTTGAGTGTCAGTTTTACCGGGAAGAACATGGCATAGAGCTACCGCGATCCTTTGATTATATCGTTTATAATTTATTATCTCTACCCTTATCGACTAAACAAAAAAATGTTGTTGCCTTTGTGCAATTAATCAACAAATTAAAACCCGAGGCAAACCCCGATCATCCTTTAGAGAAGAGGATTGACAATCAGGGATTTACTCAAGACGATGAAAAGCGATTTTATCAGGCAAGTGCGTGGATTCGCTCAACGGTGGAGCGATGTCAGGCGCTGTATGCAGAAATTAAGAAACAAGAGGTTTTTATTGGTTTTATTAAAGCCATTCATACGATTAGCCAAGGCGGATTAAATATTGATGCGATCAGTCAGCTAATTATTCAAGAAGCCAAGGAGTTAATGAATGCCGATCGCAGTCGCTTATGGCTCATCGATCAGGAACGCCAGGAACTGTGGACAATGATAGAAACAGAGGAGGGTTCTACTTACGAGAAGCGTCACGGGATTGGCGTTGGCTTTGTCGGTAAAGTGGCTGAGTCGGGAAAAGCCTTAAATATCCCCTTTGACCTCTATATCTATCCGGGTGTTGATCGGATTAAAAAAAGGGATTGCCATACTGGGTATCGTACCTGTAGTTTACTCTATATGCCCATTTTGACTCCGGATAAGCAAGTATTGGGAGTATTGGAATTAATTAATAAAAAGAAACGGGGCTATTTTCCGGCGTATGATCCCGATAGTTGGCCCATCCCACCCGATATGTTTAAGGCAAGCTTTAGTCAAGCCGATCAACAATTAATGGGTGCCTTGGCGCTGCAAGTGGGGATTGCTTTGCAAAATTCCCGCCAATTCGCGTCGCTGAAACAGCAGGAAAAGATTCAACAGCTTATTTTAAAGACCCTGGATAATGGCGTGATTTATACCGATACCAAAGGGCGAATTATTACCGTCAACGAAAAAGCGCATCAGCTACTCAAAAGTAGTGATTTAGATGGGGTGGAAGGGCGTTGGATTGGTGATTTTATTCAGGTGAAAGAGAGTAACTTTGCCCATTTAGTCCAAGGCGCTTTAACAGAACGCCAGGACTATCACGCCCCTCATACGGTTATTGCCGAGGATCAGGAACAGCCGATTGATTTATCAATTCGGTCAATTGCGGAGAACAATGGATCGCAGAATTTTTATGGACTCGTCGTCGTTCTCAACGAAATTAAGTCCACGAGTTCTGCTCAACTGCCAACCTATCACCAAGTCAGCCAGGAACTTACCCAGGAATTTCGGAAAAAATATGATATCCAGTTATTTTCTCACCCCAATGTAGCAATTTTATGCGCCAATATTCAAGGCTATACCAGCTTGATGGACGATATGGAAGCGGAAACCGTTGTTTCCATGCTTAATCAATATTGTGAATTGATGGTACAAACGGTCTTGAAGTATCAAGGCACTTTAAATCAATATATTGGTGATGCTCTAATTGCTGTGTTTGATACCTCCTTACCCGTAAGCGATCGCGCCTGGTATGCGGTGCAAACGGCGATAGATATGCGCCAACAGTTAGCTGAGTTTAATTCTAGCCATTTGACCGCAAATCAGCTAATGCCTCGCCTGGGTATTGGTATTCATGTCGGGAGAATCCATCTAAACCAGAATGGTTCTCAACCCCCTTTATCCGGTGATCTTGTCAACTTTACCTCATTACTGGAACAAGTCAGTCGCGATTATGGCTGTGACATTATTATTAGCGAAACAATTTATAAACACTGTCGCGATCGCGTCTGGGTGCGAGAACTGGATCGCCTCCCGGTGAAGCGTAAACCCCAATCCCTCGCTATATATGAACTTATGGGACTTCGTTCCCAGTCACTTTCCCCTCAACAAGAACAGATTATAGACCATTATGAAAAAGGGCGTCGCTATTACCTAAACCAACAATTTGCCCTGGCGATTGGGGAATTTTCCCAGGTTTTGGCAATGGATGGCGCTGATAAGGCGGCGAGACTACATATCCAGCGCTGTTTGTATTGGCTAGACTCGCCACCGCCTCCCGATTGGGATGGGGTGTGGACATTAAGTGTTGATTGTTGATTGTTGATTGTTCATTGTTCATTGTTGACTCTTCACGTCGTTCGAGGAAACCTGGTTTTGAGGGATGTAGGTCAGTTTTCCTATCCAAGAAGTCGGGGATCTGGCTTGGATATACTGTACTTTATCAACCTGAATTATGCTGTAAAAACCACTTTTCACCCTTCAGGTTGAGGATGACTGACTCCACAACATCGGCTTGGGTGAAGTTTCCGGCTTTGAGGTTATTGTAATGGCGTTGCAGTAAATCAATATCCTGGGATTTCCAAGGGACAAGGCGGGTAACTATTGCTATCTTTTCGGCTAAGTCTTTTTGAAGTAGTGGCAATTTCTGAGCGTTTTCCCAGACTTGGAGAAACAGTTCCAGTGTTTTTTTACCGTCTGAGTAGTTGAGTGATGTGGGAGTTGTTTTAGGATAGCCTAGCCATTTCAGCAGGGTTTTTACTTCATCATTACCACCACTCAAGAAATAGATTAAAAATCGTAATTGTAAATACCCTTCAGAATCTACATAATTTTGCGAAATCGCACCTTCCCGTAATATTAACTCCAGGTCTGACTGATTTCGCCCTTGTTCCCAGCCTGCTAGATTTAGCTCATAAACATTATGTAGAATGACAACAACTTCGTTTAACTCCAGTTTTCGGACATTGCCTAATGCAGAAGCCGCGACATTGCCTAATGCAGAAGCCGTAAAGCTACGAACTACTATATCAACGGTTTCATCCTGGAGGAAGTTGAGAATCTCAGGGATGTATACAGCGCCAGCTTCTCCCAGTTTACCTAATGCTTCAGCCGCCGAGTTACGAACGTGTGAGTAAACATCCTAAATCAACGGTTTTATCCTGGAGAATATTGAGAATCTCCGGGATGTATATAGCCCCAGCTTTCCCAAAATTACCTAATGCTCTAGCCATCGATTTACGAAGTCTTGAAGAAACCGTTTTATCCTGAAGAATGTTGGCAATCTCAGGAGCGTATATAGCCCCAACTTCCCCCAGATTACCTAATATATCAGCCGCTGAGCCACGAACTCTTGAGTTAACAGTTTTATCCTGAAGAATGTTGGCAATCTCAGGAGCGTATATAGCCCCAGATTCCCCCAAATTGATTAATATATTAGCCGCCGAGACGCGAACTTCTGAGTCAATGGTTTCATCCTTGAGGATGTTGAGAATCTCAGGGATATATTGAACCCTAGCTTTCCCCAAATTGCCTAATGCTCTAGCCGCCCAGCCACGAACTCCTGAGTCAACAGTTTCATCCTTGAGGAAGTTGAGAATCTCAGGGATGTATTGAGCGCCAGTTTCTCCCAGATTGTATAGTGCTTCAGCCGCTGAGACACGAACCCATGGGTCAACTTTGTCATCGTTGAGAATTTCGGCAACTTTCTGTGCAATATCCTCTGATTTATTAACCACCAATTTCAAGTCTTTAGTTTCATATTTAGCTAACTTTTTGAAAGCATATTTCTTCACTTCGTCATGACTATCATCAAGGGCAGCGACTATCCCCTCAATCTGCCAAGCTTGCGGCTTAGGTTTGGGTGGTTCTTGGGCGCTAACCCAAGGGAGGGCGAGGAGGAGAGTCAGGAACAGGGTAAACAGGAATAGGAAAAAGGGTTTTTTATTTTTTGTCATTTGTCATTTGTAAGGGTTTGAGGCTGATGTACGGGTTGTCTACTTTCTGAACTTGGCGATGATGAGTGCTGTAACCCACTTCTATTGTTTCAATACCCTCGAACGTTTCAATTTTATCCGCTGGAGTATTATAAAGTATTTTGGCTATCGCCTTAACATGGTCGGCTATTAGTTTTTTGCCTTCGGGTGTCATTGTCATAAAGGTGTTCCCTAATTACAATCATCGTCCCCGTTATGACAGCCTCCGCCTAGTCGCGACTTGATTCGTGATAAAAAATCGCGAATAATTTTCCCTTCCCATTGTCTTCTTGCAAAATTGGGATGCTCCCTGTAGGGGCGGGTTTTACGACTACCATTTCGTACCTCACCCCGGATGTAACTAAACCCGCCCCGACTCAATCCCTTCTGTTCCCGGTTCCCGGTTCCCTCTCCTCACTTATTGCAAAGTTAAGCAAAGTCAGCACAATGGGAAGAAAGTCTGGAGGTGCAGTATATGTCCGAAAAAACGAACCGACGCACATTTCTCTTAACGGGTATGGCGGTAGCGGGTGGAATTGTGGGAAGTGCGGCGTGGAAACAAAATCAACCCTCAGCTTCTCAACAGCAATCAGCGGAAACCCTCGCCATGTCAGTCTCTGGAACCACCACAATGCCAGAACGGATGTTAGGAGATACAGGGGTTTCTGTGCCGATTTTAGGCTTAGGAGGGGCAGGGAAGACACCCTTATCCAAACCGAACAAAGAAGCGGAGGCGTTGGCGATTATTCAACGGGCGTTAGAATTAGGGATTCGTTACTTCGATACGGCGGCGAGTTATGGACCGAGTGAAGGCTATCTCGGTAAAATCTTACCAAACTACCGACAGCAGGTGTTTCTCGCCAGTAAAACCGCCGCCCGCGATCGCGATGGCGCGTGGCGGGATTTGGAGCGATCGCTCAAACGCTTGAATACGGATTATTTGGACTTGTGGCAATTGCACCACGTCTCCTTTCATGAAGAACTCGATACGATTTTTAGTTCAACCGGGGCTGCTAAAGCGATCGAAGAAGCCAAAGCCCAAAACTTGATTAAATACTCTGGGATTACTGGACATCACGAACCCGATGTGATTGCGGCTGGATTGCAGCGTTATCCTTTTGATACTACCCTAGTTTGTATTAATGCGGCGGATAAACATCACCCCCGTCCATTTATTCCCACAATTTTACCCGTTGCGCGAAAGCAAAAGGTGGGTGTGATTGCCATGAAAGTCCCAGCGTATGGGCGGTTGTTTAAATCCGGTGCTTTAGACGGGATGCACCAGGCGCTGGGATATACTCTCTCTCAATCCGGGGTTCACTGTGCGGTGATTGCGGCAGAAGATGTGCCACAGTTAGAGTCAAATGTGGAGGTAGCCAGCCGTTTTCAGCCGTTGGATGAGATGGAATTGGCGGCGATTGAACAGCGCACGGCGGCGAATTGGCAGACAAATACATTTTTTAGGGCGTGGACTTAATATGACCATCTTCTTCTTGTTGACGTAGCCATTCAGGGTCATTCGCCTTTGTCGTATAGTTCCACATCAGTTCCCGATCTTGCCAAACTTTAGCTGGGATCAGGATTTGTCCATTCTCTTCGCGATAAGAAACACTATAAAAATCAAAGACTCGCTTGATATTTTCTCGGTGTTCTGAGTTAACAGCCGAATTGGAAACCACTAACTCATCTTGCGAGCGAATAACTGGGCGATAGGGAACATACTGATTACTCATGCAAGCGACTGTCAAGGTTAATAAAACCAGGGAGATCGACCAATTCAGAATCACGTTTTGCATAATTATATGGCAGTTTCCAAGCTGATGTGCTATATCCAACTGTAGGGGGCAAGGTGTCTATAATACCAGTCAAGTATTCCGAGAAACCGGGTTTCTTGACTGATGTCCTATGCCAGGATAAACGAAACAATCAGTCGAAGTAACGTTTTGTAAACAAAGTCAATGTTCTGCGTAAAATTAACTCTCTTCTGACGAGTAATGAGTAGAATCTGTTTTTGTCAGACAAAATCATGAAAATCAATACGCTAATGCTGGGATTTTGGACGCCACTAATTTTTATTCGCGAAGCCTCACCAGCACAAGCAGGAGAGGAACTCATCCGCTGCCCTTCCCTTACCTAGTGATCGGTAACGAATCCTAAGAGCCAACTATTCCGAAATCCCCGAAAAAAGTTTTGTTGTCAGTTGAGTCGTTGCGATTATAACCCGGTGCTTGACCAAAAATTGGAACAACAACCACCCACCTGGAGTCATAAGTCTTTCTACCTAGTCAGCTGCAGGTTTGATAATTTCTTGATCAATCTTGCCACACCTTTGCTATGATGTAATGCTTTCAGCTCATCTATGACTTCTACACATCTGTGTAGGAGTCTCTTGTACCCGTGAAATTTTCTACACAGTCAACCCATTTGACGAAACAAGGCACATAATATAATCTTTAGCCAGACTTGATATGACTCAGCACTTTAATCACGCTCTTCTTCCTGAAGACCCAATAAAACGCTGTCTCAAGGGAGATTGTCTGGTTTGTGGACAACTTCTGAGCCACTTGGAACATCAACGAAGAATTGAAAGAATTGCCCGTAAAAATACGAGAGGTACGGCTGTTTCCTGGGAAGATGCTGCCCAAACTGCCCATGCTAAAGTATTTCAAGCTGTAATGGCGGGAAAGTTCCGCCAAGGGGATGTCCAAGACTTCTACCACTGGGCTGCAATGGTGGCACGTTTTGCGATTATTGACTTGGTTCGTAAGGAAAAACGACAAAACTGTATCAGTTTAGACCAAACCATTCCAGGCACGGATTTGCCTTTGTTAGAAACGATACAGGATGAGTTGGATTTGTTGGATACTGTAGAACGTGCAGATTTAGTTAGTCGCGCCATTGATGCGATTTCAGTGCTGGATAAACGTCATCCAAATCGGGGTTATCAAAAACTCTGGTATGGTAAGGTACAAGGCAAAACTCAAGTCCAACTAGCGGCTGATTTGGGCTTAAAAACGCAAAGTGCTGTCTCAAAACGTTGGCGCGAATTACTAGAACGCCTTGCTGAGGAGTTAGGCTTGGTGCAATCGGCAACGATTCAAGCCGATATCAAAGCGACAAGCGCTCAAAAGGTTCAGCGAGGGCGTTCCACTCAAGTTTGGTAAGGATTGTCTTGCCATAAGTCACTGGTAGGGGCTTGAGGGGGTTTCAAGAATCATCAGCAGATCAGGTGTATCTACGTGAGGAAAGGATTTGAAGTTTTGGTAAACTCGCTCGATTTGGATACGCAGTTCGGTGTAATTTAGAGTAGGCTAGGTTTCAGGTGGTTTGCTTTCTCATTTAAGCAGAGTATGGTATCGTCTGGAGCTGTAAACGAATGCGTATAAAGTCTAGTGAATACAGGTTTCCTCAAAATTCAACATTAAACCAACGCTCCCCTCAACCTGGAGAAATCTGGGAGGTTAATCGTTCGGTGTATAGCCCTCTAGAGTTGTCTTGGCAAGAGCAACAGAATCTATTTCCTGATTCAGCACGACGGTTTTTAGCCGGAAATTCGCCACCACGCTATGTGATGATTGTTAAGGAACCTGAATCCCCTGTCGCCGCAGAAGCGGAGTGGCAAGTTGTTTCGGTTATGGTTCTTTCACTAAACACCGATTTTCTGAGTTCTGTTGATTTGCTGATTCCCGCTAATTTGTCTGGCGTTGGACAAGATTTGCTAGCCCAAACGTGGCATGTACTGCCAATGTTAACCTGTAATTTGTCTCATCCCATTGGCAAACGGTTGTCGAGAGAGGTTTATGATTTATTGCTGGATGTGGGAGATTACTATCAGGGTTTAATTGATCAACCCCCATCGGCGCAAGCCATTGAATTAGGCGGATTGAAGATAGGCAAGGGAGTCACGGAACAACAGCCAAAACTTCAGGCGTTTCACCAACAAGAGGAAGCCTGGAGTGCTGTTTTAAATGTGCCAGTCGCCGCTTATAATGTCTATCTTAAGACGATGAACTTGACCGCAGCGATAGTAGAGGACGCTGTGCAACTTGAGCAAGAATTAATTGAATCGGGTGCAACGTTATGGGGTAAATCTCAGCCAAATTCCCATCGGAAAAACTGGCGAATGTCCGGGGGTGACAGGGCTCTCAAAAAGTAGGGGTTCTCCGGGAGTTACGGTGATCAGGAAAAGCTGCACCCAGACGTACCATGGCACGTCTAGCATAAGTAGGTGGACACAATTAAAGTTAACGGTTGAGATTAGGCAACAGATCCCCGACTACTATTTAGACCCCCGGTGAGTATATGTTCCATCCCCACCAAGATGCGATCGCGGAAAATGGCTGTATGGGTATGTTTAACGTGATTCCCCTGTGATCGATAGTTATTTTTTCCTCAGTTATTGCAAAATACTATCAATAGCTGTAGACTAAGAACCATTCACCCAGTTATTGCTAAATTTTCTTAACAATGTCATCGGTTCGTTTTTTGTCGATCACGGGTGCAGCAGCGACTCTGATTGCCCTGACAAGCTGTGGTAACCCGCCAACCTCTAATCCAGCAACGCCAGAGGCTAACGGTTCACCAGGGACAACTAGCCAAACATGCCCACCCTACGATCGATCAAGGGTTTGGACATAAACCTAACGTATTAAGTTAGGGAAATAGCTTTCCAGCCCTGACATAAGACAAATGACGAATTTTTGAATGCGTGAAGTCTTAACGGCAAACTCCCTCAAATTAGCCCTCAACCGCAGAAATTTGCGGATGACTCCCCAGAGAGAAACGATTCTGCAAGTGTTTCAAGAACTTCCCCCAGGGGAGCATCTTAGTGTCGAAGAGTTGCATGATTGGTTAGAGGAGCAAGGAAAACAGGTCAGCCTGTCCACCGTCTACAGAACTGTTAAGTTAATGGTTCGCATCGGTGTGCTGCGGGAACTAGAACTAGCAGAAGGACATAAGCATTATGAGTTAAATTATTCGGGTTTAAAACATCACCATCATCTTGTCTGTCTCCAGTGTCATCAAACCATTGAGTTCAAAGATCCGTCAATTTTAACGATTAGCCAACAACAAGCGATGGCTGAAGACGTGGAACTGCTTGACTGCCAGCTTACCCTTCATGCGGTTTGCTTGGAGGCAGTACGGCAAGGGTGGCCCCTTTTATTGCCCAGAAACTGGTCATGTCCCCGGTACGGGGATTGACAGACTATAGTTTCCTTTTGATAATGAAAATCATTGTCTTGGTGAAATCAAGGAACCATTAATTCTCAACAATTACAGATCAGGTGTGAGGACATGAAACAATCAAGAAAACTCTGGAACTATGGGCTAGTTAGTCCGACAATTTTGGCAGCAATATTGGGTGTGGGAGTGAGGGCGATCGCCACAGAAGTGGATTCGCTTCAAACCACAGCCCCCCTAGCGATTCCAGCCAACCTAGACACCGAAACATCCGATCCCATCAGCCAGATCGCCCAAGTTCCTGATCATAATGGCGATTCCCGGGATGAGATCTGGGAACAAATTAACCACTACAGCAACGAGACAAACGCCTTGGATCAAGTCACCAATGTCTCTCAGTTACGGGATGTATCGCCTGGAGACTGGGCGTATGAAGCCTTGCGATCGCTCGTTGAACGCTATGGTTGTATTGCGGGATATCCTGATGGCACCTATCGAGGAAACCGGGCTATGACTCGTTATGAATTTGCCGCCGGGTTGAATGCCTGTTTGCAGCAAATCGAACGCTTAATTGCAGGGACTGACGGTGTTGACGAAGGTGACTTAGAAACCCTGCGACGATTAATTCAGGAATTTGAAGCCGAACTCGCCACGTTAGGAGCGCGGGTGGATAATTTAGAAGGGCGAGTGGCATTTTTAGAGGATAATCAGTTTTCCACAACCACCAAACTATCGGGCGAAGTCATCTTTGGTTTAGCAGGCGTGGCTGCGGGAGAGGATGCCAATGGCGATGATATCGATAATGTCACCATTTTTGGTCATCGCACCCGCCTAGAATTAAATACCAGTTTCACGGGAGAAGATGTCCTCAGAACCCGACTCCAAGCGGAAGGGTTAGGTTCTCTAACCGAACAGACGATTACACCGGAAGGGGATCTTTTCTTTGCGGGTGCAACGGATAGTGATGTCGTGATAGATGCCTTACTCTATGATTTTCCCCTAGGTGAAAATACTCGTGTTGTCCTTGACGCCAATGCGGGTGCGTCTGATGACTTTGCCAGTACCGTTAATCCATTCCTGGATGGTGATGGCGGTAGTGGGGCGCTGTCTCGCTTTGGGACACGACATTCTATCTATTATTATTTGGATGGTGCAGGGATTGGGATTAATCACGCCTTGGGTGACAAGCTGGAACTTAGTGCTGGCTATTTAGCGAGTGAAGCGGCTGATCCCGGAGACGATACTGGCATATTTAATGGTCCTTACGGGGCGCTTGCCCAGATTTTGTTTAAGCCGAGTGATCAACTGAATATTGGATTAACCTATATTCATGCTTACAATCGAGACACGGATACTGGCAGCCGACGTTCCAATTTTCGCAGTTTTACCGAAGACTTGATTGGGAATGCGGTTCCCACATCTAGCAATTCCTACGGTGTAGAACTATCATGGCGGTTAAGCGATCGCTTTGCCCTTGGCGGTTGGGTGGGCTATACCCAAACCACAACCCTTTCAACCTTGGGTGGACAAATTGATCGCGGTGACTTGGATATTTGGAATTGGGCGGTTAATTTAGCCTTCCCGGATTTAGGCAAAGAAGGAAGTGTTGCCGCGATTTTGGTGGGGATGGAACCCAAAGTGACTGATTCTAGCGTTAATATTGCCGGAATCGATACGGAGGATGATGATACGTCGCTGCACATTGAGGCGTTTTATCAGTATCAGTTAACTGATAACATTGCCATCACACCGGGAATCATCTGGCTGACTGCGCCTGACCACGATAATGATAATGAGGATATTGTAATCGGGGCTATCCGCACCACGTTTAGCTTTTGATCCGACATCAAGTCCGCCTAAACAATCATTAGGACTTGCTGCACAATGCAGAAACCCTGATATCAAGTCCGGTTAATTAATTAACCATAATAACAATGCTGTAACAGCAAAAGTTTCGGGATTTTTGATTACAGCAGATTTCAGGTTGATCAGGTATAGCCTCAAGCAAGATCCCTGATTTATTAGAGAAGTCGGGGATCTGTCTGTAAAATTGTGGGATAGGTTGTAGGTTGGGTTAACGACAGGAAACCCAACAGAATATAGGGCTAAAATCCTTACTACAAGCCGGAGCGATCGCACGTTAACGTTGGGTGGGATAGCGATCACATTCACTACCCAGCATTAACGTACTACTTTACATGCTACAACTTGACGTGCAAAATGTGGGTTTTACTTTTTTTGACCCCAGGGTAACGAGTTTTTTTAGTATGTTTGTTTCCTTCAGGACAACCTCTTTTCCTAATTTTTTCGCTGTCTTTTTGTCTTTTGCTTGAATAAGACACCGAATCCCAAGGCGGTAGCCGAACTTGGCAAATCGTTAACTATTTAGTTTCTTTCGATATCTAGAATCACTAATTCCCTCGGCAAGCGCACAAAGAATTTATCAAGGAGCAATCAAACGACTAGGTGAGGTAATGGATTGAGTCTTGAGATGCGATCGCTGAGTTAAACCGTTACATAACTATACATTTTTGTTAACATAAACTATTTTTTTTTAAGCTTTGATAAAGAAGGTTGTATCTATGGCTTGAGATAGATAAAGTGACGGCGAGTAGTGTTGCCCGCTCAATACTTAGGAATTTTAACATGAATAAACTTGTCAAACGTCATACATGTCGGGAATTCTTCGGAGGTAAATGTAGCGTACAAGCCAGCCGCGTCACCTCTCTTGCATTCGACCCAGCCGTCAGCGATCGCACGTTGGGTTAAGTCCTGGATACAGTCGGGATGGCTAGTGCGACAAGGGAACTCCTCCGGGTTCAGTGGGTTTAACCATGAGGGTAAGTTCGGCTGAGATGGAGATTATTTTTTAGTAATTTATCATAGCTAGTCTGAAAGAGCCGGACTTATTACCAACTCGGCTAACCCTAAATAGCGAATTCCTTGGGGAGTAATCTCAAAACGACAGGGTAACACCTCAAGTCCCTGAGTCACCGCTTCTCGCAAAAGTTTTCCATAAACGGGGTCAGTACTATCACCTGGACTAAAGCGATCGCAGTCCCCCCGATTGATAAAATAAAGCATGATCGCCTTGGCTTGGGGAAGTAACTGCTGGAGTTCTTGCAGGTGCTTTTGTCCCCGTGTGGTTACGGTGTCGGGAAATAAGGCTAAGCTTCCCTGCGCCCACGTTGTATTTTTGATTTCCAAATAGATAGGAGGCGCGTCATTCTCCCCCGTCAGTACAAAATCAACCCGACTTTTCCGATTTGCGCCATAAACCACTTCGGGGCGAATTTGGCTGTAGCGATTGGCTAGTTCCGGAATCAGCTTTTGTTCCAGAATGATCTTCATCACCCGATTGGGTAGGGCGGTATTAATCCCCACCCAAGTTGGTTTCGTGTCATTGACTTGGATCATCTCCCAAGTGTAGGCTAATTTGCGCTTGGGGTTATCACTACGGGAGACCTGAACTAAACTTCCAGGAGTGGAAACCCCTGTCATCGGACCCGTATTCGGACAGTGGGCGACGATGGTTTCTCCTGATGTAAGCTGAATATCGGCAAAAAACCGCTTGTAGCGTCTGAGTAGCGTCCCCGTCTCTAGTGTCGGGTAGCTGTAAATCCAATCGGAATGATCGTCCATTAATTTTGGGGAACTGTTCACATTACTTAACGAATATATTAAAATAACTTAACATACAGTAACATTCAATAGACTCAACATGGCTAACTCAGACCAACGGAAACAGCGGATCATGGAACACATCAAGCGATCAGTCACCATTCCTCAGCGCGGCTTTTCGCTCAAGTCTGATTCGAGAAAGCAACAGATTATGGATCATATCAAAATGACACGAGGTTAGGGACAATTGTGATCGATTCAAATCAGCCAGTCTGTCAGGGATAGTTCCGGTTCCCCTTCTCCCCTGCGAAAGTCTCCCCTCCGAAAGAGAAGAGGTTAGGGGATGAGGGGGAAACGATAAATGCGTAAGCGGTTCGGTATTCAAACCTTAATGTCAAGCAAGTAAAAAGTAAAAAGAATACACAGACAGATCCCCGACTTCTTGGAGAAGTCGGGGATCTTGCTTGAGACCTGAAATCTGCCATGCTTTGATTCAAATATATTTTTCGATTTTAAAATAAAAAAAGTTAAGCCAAACACAAGAGATTAACGAAACTTTTTGAGTCGCTTGAGCGTCCTTTAAAACGAAATGGATGACTAAAAATAAAGGCTGACTCATGTTTTCAGGAAAACCAAACACGAGAAAACCCCTTTGGACGTCTCTCGCTTCATTAAGCTTACTGCTGATGATGGGCAGTTTAACGATGACCTCCTGCGGACTGGTAAAACCCATCAGTGAAACCACGCCACAAGATGAAAATCAGGCAACTGAGAACGATTCAGTCATAGACGCTGATCAAGACGCCGCTGAAGAAAAAACGGAGGCAGAAAAACGGTATGAAGCGGAAGGGATAGACACCACTGCTGATGATGATCCTGAATAATCTCAGATGCGAATTTCCCTTATATACACCAACAGTTTTAACCCATAGGATAAAAAAGTAGCAGGCTCTCACGCTGAACTCCAAGTTACAGGTTGGACTTCTAAGATATAACAGTTTTGTTATCATACAGTGATGGGTTAACACAACTGTTAATGGAAAGTCAGCAAAACTACAATAGCCTAGCCACAACCCTACGCGATCGCCGAGTTCGTCTCGCCCAGCTTATTGATTTTCCCGTCATTCTCTGGGCGGGACAATCTTGTCCGCGCAACTTTCCGGCAAATCCGTTTCCATTTCGCGCCAGTAGTCATTTTCTCTACTTTGCAGGTTTACCGTTGGAAGGTGCTGCTATTTATCTCAACCATGGCAGGTTGGAACTGTTTCTGGATCAACCCTCGCCAGCCAGTACCCTTTGGCATGGGGAAATGCCCAAACGAGAGGAGATTGCCCAACAAATTGGTGCTGATGCGGCATTTCCGTTCTCAGACTTAGCCTCACGCACAGCCAATGCTGCCACTCTGGCGGTGCAAGATAGGGCGACGTATCAGCAGCAAGAACAACTGTTAAATCGATGCGTCAACCGGGCTAACGCCGCCGAAGGAATTGACCGAGACTTAGCTAAAGCGATTGTATCCTTGCGACTGTGCCACGACGCGGAGGCATTATCCGAGTTACGCCAAGCCGCCGCCGTGACGGTAGCTGCCCATAAAGCGGGAATGCAGGCAATCGGGGGTAGAGATGTGGCAACAGCATGCCTCTACGAAGCCACAATCCGGGGGGCGATGGAAGGGGTGATTCTTGCCCACAACATGAGTTGTGCTTATGGCAGTATTGTCACGGTTCACGGCGAAGTGTTGCACAATGAACAGTATCACCATCCCTTGCAACCCGGAGATTTACTATTGGCGGATGTGGGGGCGGAAACGGAGAGGGGATGGGCAGCTGATGTGACTCGTACCTTCCCTGTAACCGGAACATTTTCTGCGACGCAGCGCGATATTTACGATACTGTTTTAGCTGCCCATAACGCTTGTATTGAGAAAATTCATCCCGGTGTCGAATATCGCGACATTCATCTGTTAGCCGCCGCCACCCTGACTCAAGGATTAGTGGATTTGGGGATTCTGCGGGGACAGGTATCAGATTTAGTCGAACGAGATGCTCATGCGTTATTCTTTCCCCATGGTGTTGGGCATTTGCTGGGCTTAGATGTGCATGATATGGAAGATTTAGGGGATTTAGCGGGATATGCAGAGGGGCGAGTCAGGAGCGATCGCTTTGGTTTAGGATTTCTGCGATTGGATCGACCATTACAATCGGGAATGCTAGTGACGATTGAACCTGGATTCTATCAAGTTCCAGCTATTTTAAATGATCCAGAACGACGCGCCAAGTATCAAGATGTGGTTGACTGGAATCGTTTGGCTCAATTTGCTGATGTGCGTGGGATTCGGATTGAGAATGATGTTTTAGTCACTCCGGAGGGTAGTGAAGTCCTCACCGCCGCTTTACCAACTGAGGCAGATGCGATTGAAGAATGTTTGTAGTGAGAACTTTAGTTCTCTAACCCCTAGCTGGAGAGGGCTAAAGCCCCTACTACGAACCCAATCTATTGCACCATTTTAGCTGTGCCACGCCAGTAGCGTAACCCACGTTACTCCCTAATACTTTGGACAAGAATCGTCCCTAAATTGCTATCAATGACGTTCTCCTTTCCTGAAGCTGAAATCTGAATTAAAGATAAGTCAGTATCAACCTTTCCTTTTAAATAAATATCTCCTGGCAACTCACCGCCAACATCAATTGAACCGATAATGTCTTGAGTCATCGTATTAAAGTTAAACTGAAAATACTTGCCCGTTGATACACCATCGTTAATAGTATTATATGTTTTAATCGGATGATTCGATGGATCAGCAAAAGAAACGGTCAAGCTTTCTAAGGCTTGAGTTGTACCCACTCCTTTTTCTGATAGTATAGCAGGAGCCGTTTTTTGATCATAATTGAATGTTCCTGTCGCCGAATAGCCCTGATTGCCTTGCCAAGTAAAATTAACCGTCATTGCTTCAGCGGGAGCGATGCTAGTCAGGAGGAGGCTTAAGGCTAAACTGGTTACGATAACAAGTTGGACAAAAATACGTGGCATTTTATGGATTCGATCTAAAAACAATTCTATGGTAATCAACAGTTCAGAACAGCTTCAAGACGCTGTTAAAGCACTCCGCCCAATTTTTGAAAAGATTGACATCAACGTCAAGCAAAATCTGAAAAAAGTCCTGACGGCTTTTCGTAATTATCGCGTTGGGGTGCATCACTTTGCTGGCGTGAGTGGTTATGGTCATGACGATTTAGGTCGGCAAACCTTAGACCAAGTATTTGCAGAAGTCATGGGTGCTGAAGCAGCAGCCGTGCGAGTTCAATTGGTTTCTGGAACTCATGCGATCGCCTGTTGCTTGTTTGGGGTGTTACGTCCTGGTGACGAGATGGTATCTGTGGTGGGTGCGCCTTACGATACCTTGGAAGAAGTGATTGGTGTTCGAGGTCAAGGTCAAGGATCATTACAGGAGTTTGGCATTGATTATCGTCAGTTAGAATTAACCGCTGATGGAACCATTGATTGGCAGGCATTAAAAACAGCAATTGGACAACGGACGCGCCTCGTCTTAATTCAGCGATCATGTGGTTATTCTTGGCGTCCTAGTCTTTCTATAACAGACATTGAAAAAATTGTCCAATGCGTTAAACAGCAAAATCCGAATACAATTTGTTTTGTCGATAACTGTTACGGCGAGTTTATTGAAGACAAAGAACCTCCAGCCGTTGGTGCGGATTTAGTAGCGGGATCATTGATTAAAAATCCGGGTGGAACTATTGTCACTGCTGGGGGATATATTGCCGGAAAAGCCGAGTTAGTCGAAGCCGCAACCTGTCGCTTAACCGCCCCTGGAATTGGTCGTTCGGGTGGGGCAACATTTGACCAGAATCGGTTATTATTTCAAGGACTCTTTCTCGCCCCGCAAATGGTGGGAGAGGCAATTAAGGGAACGCATTTAACCGCTTATATCTTTGATCAGTTAGGCTATCCCGTCAATCCTCAACCCATGGCACCTCGCCGGGATGTTATTCAGGCAATTCAGTTAGGTTCACCGGAGAAATTAATCGCCTTTTGTCGGGCGATTCAGCAATATTCTCCGATTGGTTCCTATCTCGATCCTGTACCCGCCCAAATGCCAGGATATGAGAGTCAGTTAGTTATGGCGGGAGGAACGTTTATTGATGGGAGTACCTCGGAGTTTTCTGCTGATGGACCGCTGCGAGATCCTTATATCGTATTTTGTCAAGGGGGAACCCATTGGACTCATGTCGCGATCGCACTCGAAGCCGCGATAGAAGCAATATAGAGTGGGGGAATTCATTCCATCTAGAAACCGTAGGGGCGCAAAGACTTGCGCCCGATTCCCGATTCAATCGTCACATCTAATCCACAATTTTAGCTGTGTCAATCCCGTCGTGGCGTGGCACACCTTATTTGATGAATTAGAAATACGTTCAGAAATTGTAGGGGCGCATGGCGTGCGCCCAATCCAGTCGGTCAATTCGACAAAGGTAAACGCCCTGCTAAAAGTGCTTTCGTGGCAGATTCTCCAGCTAGGCGCAACTGTCGCCTTAACTGCCAATTTAACCCACCCAAGATAATCACTTGAATCAGAAAAGCTTGCAACACCAATCCCACGGATGCATGGCGCATCACATAATCCCAAGGAAATGCTGTAAACAGCCATAACCCGCCCCAGTTTGTTCCGGGAACAATCGATAATACACTCAATAGAGTTGGTGGTAAAACAATCGCTGCGACAAGTATCCCAGTTGCCCAGATTCCCCGCTTAGGCGTTTTTATCAACAGCATTAGCTGTGCGATCGCGCTATAGATTAACATCATACTCAGGCTGAGAATTAGGCTGGCAAAAGCTTGCAGTTTCATATCAATATCCACTGACTCCAGCAAAATCCAACCGATTAACGGGAGTGCCACAATCATACAATTCATCGCAATCGCGACTAAAGCGGGACTCTTTTCACCCCAGAGTAAATCTGCCATCAACGAAGACTTCACAGTGGAACGATTTTGATGTCGATAACGCGCCCAATCCTGTAAACTTTGACGCTGAGGAGATAAGGCAGCTATTAACCCCAAAAACAGTACCAGATTTAATCCCAGTACGATGTAGAAGTTATCGGGAAACGGATAAGAATATCCTGAACTCGGATGTTGCAGGGCAAAACCTAGGGTAAATGTTATCCAGCAAGCTGTGAATAAATAACTTTGGCGTTTACTCAGTAGCGTTGTACCCGGATTCCGAAATTGTCGGTTAAAGGCTTGTCCAATCCAGTATGTCCATAAACCATAGTTAAGCAGTGCCAAGACAACAATGCTAAACCCCATCATTCCTAATGGCAGGTTAAAAAATTGCCACGCTTGAATTTTTCCCAAGTTAAAGGGGAAACCTGTATAATGTGAATTG
Source organism: Coleofasciculus sp. C1-SOL-03 (assembly GCF_040220555.1). Classification (NCBI taxonomy): domain Bacteria; kingdom Bacillati; phylum Cyanobacteriota; class Cyanophyceae; order Coleofasciculales; family Coleofasciculaceae; genus Coleofasciculus; species Coleofasciculus sp. C1-SOL-03. The sequence goes on along the minus strand of NZ_JAVJUO010000074.1, from coordinate 59,371 downwards.
GTTTCATCAACAAGATAAGGGAATAACACTGATGGAGAAAACAGACTTAACCAATCTAGAGAACTATTGCTAATGGGTTTAGAATTCGCCATCAACAAAAATACAAAAACTGCCCCACTGCCTAACCAAGCTTGGAACCCACTAAACCAGGAACCAAATAAGCCAAATAAAAGCGCCGCACTGAAGAAAAATCCACTACTGGCGATAAGAATCACCCAGAAACTGATAATTTCTGCCAGGGGAATTTTGCCAGATAAACCCGACCACAGATGGAAAGGTAAAGCGATCGCAATTGCCAGATAGAGGAGAATAGGAACGCCTAAGAGTTTACCTAGCCAAAACTGCGCCGTTGACTGAGGGCTGAGTCGAATGAAATTCAGTGTACCGCGTCGTTCTTCATGACCTAGGTTGGCAATCAGCATATAACTCCCGATAACCAAAAGGGCAAAGACAACAACAAGACTGAGAGAGATGAATATGTCGCGATAGTGATCTTGCCACCAAAGCTGGATCTCCTGTTCACTCAGGTGGCGAGGAAGATAAGAATGATCGCCTGACCAAGAAAAGAATAGCAGGAATTGACCCACTAAGGATATAATCAGTGCGATCGCGACATTCCGTCCCTTAAGACGACCTTTCACTTCCCGCAATAGCTGCGGGTTCCATTCGCCAATGCGATCGATCCAAGTTAGTCGCATAATTGAGAATCTCCTAATTGAAACATAAAGAATAATCTTTGTCGTGTTAACCCAAGGTGGTTGGTGAAACTTCAGCGCACTTTCGATACATTAGGCAAAGTATTAGGGTTGGCAAATAGCGGTTTTGACGCCGCTTCACCGACACGTTTTAACTGACGAGTTAGTTGTGCAATTAATCCGGTCATAATCACCCATTGACCCAATAAACTAAACAAGACGGTAAAGACGGATGTCTGTTCTAAGATAATCCAAGGCGCACCAAATACTGACACAAGCCATAATCCCGGCAATTGTACTCCTGAAGTGAATTCCGCTTGTATGACAGATAAAATAAATAGAGGGACAAAAATCGTCATACTCAAGGTACTTCCTGCCCAAATCCACGGTTTTTTGCGTCGGATTATCAACATCAATTGAATGAGAAGGGCGTAGCATCCAATTAAATTAGCACACAGTAACAATCCCGCGATCGCTTTCACTTTGTCATCGACACCAGTGGGAAACAGCAGTAACCACGGAAACCAGACAATTGCTATAATCCCTAAATTTACCGCGATCGCGACGGATGACGGACTCTTTTCACCCCAAAACCAATCCCACCATGACATCTGCACATTTTTAACCGTTGCATGTTGACGTTGGAATTGCCCGTACCTTGACCAATCTAACAAACTTTGTCGTTGCGGCGAAATTGCAAAACTAACCGCTAATAAGACAACCAAGCTAAACAGAGAAATTCCAAACAGACACCCAAATAGTGCATCTTGGCTAGTTACAAACTGGCGGGGAAGTGACCCAAATAATCCCAATAGCCAAACTTGAACACTTCCCACTAACCAGTAACTCTGTTGTTTACTTAATAGCGTGCCATTGGGATTGCGGAACATGCGATTAGTGGCTTGCCAAACCCAGTAGGCGCTGGTGCTAATTGTTATTAGTATCCATAGAATTAGCTGCCAAGGTTCATCACTCAGATGCCAAATAAACCAATACCAATCACCCAGATCTTGGTAGGTCAACTTTTGCCAATCCAAATACAAATCCAGTAAACCCAGAAAAGAACTACCTAACCACGCCCCGACTAGACTAGCTGCTAAGCCTTGATAGGAGGCTTGAGTTAAGGAAGCATTGAGTAATCCTACACTATAGAACAACCCACCAGTGACCAGAATTAAAGCATAAAAACTGATGATCCAGCCTAGCGGAACCCCAGCGGCAATTCCTGCGCCCCAATGTAGGGGGACAGCCACACTTAATCCCAGGTAAACTAATATCGGCACACCAAGCATTTTTCCCCACAAAACACGCTGACTGGATTGGGGTGTGAGGCGAATAAAATTGAGCGTACCCCGTCGATGTTCTTGCATCCAATCCGAAACCAGCAAGTAGACGCCGATGGAAAATAAAGACAGAGGTAGAATCCAATTAAGTGTTCTGAAAATCGTCAGCCAATCAAATTCCCAGGCGAATTCGACACAGCGATTATTAACATAACTCGTACAGTTTTGGCTAGAAAACGATAACAAAATTGACGCTTGAATCATTAAAGACGTTGCCACAACCAGGCATCCATTGCGGAGTTGCAACCGTCCTCGAAGTTCTCGCATCAACTGGGGATTCCAATCACCCAGTCGGTTGATCGGTATAGAAAACATGGGGAATATCTCCAAATTAACTGTTCGTTCGTAGTTGCGCTTTAGCGCCTAAAACCTTGAGTCTTAACCACAAACGCTGAACTCATACTCTCAAGTTTAACGGGTTTTTTATCAGTTTGTAGTCAGCGATGCGAACGCTTATGGCACTAAAGTGCCTACTACGAACGAAATTTACCTTAATCTAACGACGACTTGAGGAATGTCCCGCTAATAAAGCTTGAGTCGCTGACTCACCTGCTTTGCGTAATTGCCGTGTTAGCTGAAACGTTAATAGTCCCCAGAGTAGGAATTCGCTAAGGATAGCAAAAGCCATCATTGAGGTAGCCGCATATTCAATTCCTGCCCAAGGAAATGAGGAAAATAGCCATGGAATAGGATTGTCGTGAGTCTCAATTCCCAATACTAACAGCATAATTGGTGGCAAGCTAAGAACAGCCCCAATAGTACCCGTTGCCCACAGCGCCCGCTTAGACGTTTTCATCATTAACATTAGCTGCCCTAGGGTGGAACAAATTAGCGTAATGCAGATGAAGAAAGCGACGGCTAACAAGGCTTTGAGTTTGTCGAATCCTGGCTCATTCCACAATGCAATCCAAACCCAAAAAGGCGTTGTGGCAATCGCTAAATTAATCCCAATGGCAACGATAGCTGGACTCTTTTCTCCCCAAATTAAATCCTGAACGATTCTCCACTTTTTGCGAATTGTTCCTTGTTGCTGACGATAACGCGCCCAATCCTGTAGGACTTGGCGGTGAGAGGAAAGTGCTGCAATTAAACCCAGGAATAGCGCAACATTGAAACAGAAAATGATCCACAGATTATCAACGAGTGAATAAGATATATAGATGTCCTGCTTTTCTTGCACAGCAAATCCTAACAGTAAGATTTCCACACAAGCAACTAGCCAATAACTTTGTCGTTTGCTTAGGACAGCCGTATTGGGATTTTGAAAGCGTCGCTTCAGGGCTTGCCAAATCCAACCTGTCCATAAAGCATAATTCAATAGGACAAAACTGAAGATACCTAATCCAGTCAACCCCACAGGTATATGGAACCATTGCAGGCTTTCTATTGGCGTACTATAGCCAATAAAGTCAGGACTATAATGTTCCGTTTGATTGTAAAGATAGGGCAGAATGACATCAGGAGAAAATAGTTTCATCCAATCCAATGGATTCTGAGTAATCCAAGTCCACCGATTGAACGCTATCAGCAGAAATAGGAATACAGCGCCACCTCCTAACCAGGATTGGAATCCATTTAACCAAGAACTCATTAACCCAAACAGCAGTGCAGCACTGTAGAAGAAGACACAACCTGCTATCAAAACAGCATAGAAGCTGAAGATCTCTCCCAGGGGAATTTGGGCAGATAAACCTAACCACAAATGCAAGGGAATAAGCAAAACTGCTGCTATATAGAGTAAGATAGGAACGCCTAATACTTTTCCCAATAAAATACTCTGAGCAGATTGGGGACTAACGCGAATAAAATTAAGTGTGCCACGGTGTTCTTCTCCAGCTAAGTCAGCGATGAGCATATACGTTCCCACAGTTAACAGGACGAACAGAACAATTACACTCAGCCATCCGAACATTTGTCCGTGTTGATATTGCCACCACAGTGGAATATCGATAGCATCTTTGGGACATTCATAAATCGGAGCAATTCCTTGAAGATTTGTAATTTGTGTTTTTACGTTCTCTATACTGCCTTTGAGTTGATTGATTTTTGCTAGATCATAGTATTCGGCGCTGCTATAGCGAAAGAATTGGTCTTGAAGTAAGCGATATTGCTCCTGAAGTTGGGACAGTTTGGCTTGATTGGCTAGGTAAGTATCGGGAAGTTTACAGAATATTTCTTTACTGTCAACGTAGTAGTCAGGATCACTCAAGCGAGTAAATTGATTCAATCCATAGAGGAACATCGCTAGATAGCCAAGTACCGATGCGCCAACCGCGATCGCGATATTCCGCCCCTTTAGCCTTCCCTTCAGTTCCCGCAAGAGTTGCGGGTTCCAGTCTCCTAGTCTGTCTATTCCTTTAAGTACCATGAAAATAGTCTCCTAAATTGGTCATTTGTCATTTGTTATTGGTGAAAAAACCTTGGTCTGGGCGGGTTTAGTTACATCGGGGTGATGTCAAAAACGATCATCGTAAAACCCGCCCCTACAGTCTTGAAAACGTTCTAAGAGACTTGTTGATGTCCTAGCTTTAAGAATATGGTTTCTAAGTCCTCTTGGGTACAGTGAAACTCCGTTAGCGGAATTCCCGCTTCAACTAGCGATCGCAACAACATCGCACTCTCTTCTGGATTCCCGGAAAAATCAACCCGTATCTGGTTCTTTCCCGGAATCGGTTCGATGTCTTGCACTAACGGATAATGTTTCAGTTCAGCCGCCAATGCGTCCATATCTCCTAAACTGGAGAGAATAATCTTCTGACGACTAAGGCGGCGATAAAGTTCAGCTAAAGGCGCACTTTCCACCAAATAGCCGAGTTCCATAATCCCCACCGAGGTACAGAGTTCGGCTAAGTCACTCAAGACATGGGACGAAATCAGAATCGTCATCCCCGCTTCTTGTAACGTTTTGATAATTTCCCGAAACTGCATCCGGGCGATCGGATCTAATCCGGAAACGGGTTCATCGAGTAGCAGCAGAATCGGTTCATGAATAATCGTTCTCGCCAAACTCAGCCGCTGTTTCATCCCCCGCGATAGGGTAGCAATTAAGCTTTTGCGCTTACTGGTAAGCTGTACCAGTTCCAACACCTCTCGTAAACGTCGAGTACGCCGGGGTTCTCGCAGGCGATAGAGTCGGGAAAAATAGTCCAGATAATCCCAAACCGTTAAATCCTCGTAAACCGGGAAATCATCGGGGAGATAACCAATGCGCTGCTTGAGTTTGGGGTTGCTTTGATCTCGCAACAAGCGATCGCCATTAATATAAATTTCACCCGTCGTCGGTTCCTCAGCGGCGGCTAACATGCGAATTAGCGTCGTTTTCCCTGCGCCATTGGGACCAATCAATCCATAAACTTCACCAGCGGCGACTTGTAAATCGATATCATTGACGGCGATATGTCGGTCAAATTGTTTTGTCAATCCATGGGTAGAAATGGCTAAGTCTTGACTTAGGGGGGGTGGGGATGGGAGAAATGTTCCTGCTTCCATAGTTGATGCTGATCGGATCTAATGTCCGCCAGTTTAACCTCTCTGAAGCCAAGGTATCTCTCTTCCGGTGACACTTATGCAGTTTGGGCGGGGGATTGGGGAACAGGGAATAGGGAACAGGGAACAGGGAATAGGGAACAGTAAGAATTTGAGGTTTCTTAATATTTCTTAAATTTACTTCATCGATTGATATCACGCCCAATATAAATAATATCCTGTTCGTCTTCTAATTCGCTCTCAATTCTAGAACAGGAAAATGCCACGAGAATCTTGTCTCCTGTCTTAGTCTGACAAAGCATTTTAGTTGTGTTGATGCCATTGCAACAAGAGCCATTTTTCTGTTCAACTAAATTTTTAAGCTGAGACTCATCAATAATCAAGGATAAAGGTTTGCCGATTAATTCAGAATTGTTATAGCCAAACAAAGCATTAGCTGCTTTATTTACAATTTTGATCCTAGATAACGAATTGGTAACGAATAAAGCATCTCCTATATATTGGATAATTTTATCCAGATATTGACTCGATGCTGCCCAAGCATCTAATAATAAGGTCGTTTCATTTGAGCGTTGAACTAAGGTCTGTTCTAAATTCATCCGCTCAGTGACATCCTCACATAAAATAATTAGTTTATTTCCTGCCTGATAGTCTTCACTGTCATTGATAATATACATATCAAAATAGAGAAGATTACCTCGTCCAGTAAACCGCCCAATTCCTTTTAAATTAAAATGTAACTGTCGCCCTTGAAGGATATAGCTTAAAATCTCTTCCATCCCGACAATTTCTGGAAAACTCAGACGGATATCCTTGCCTATAGTCAAATCCTGAGGACGATCGGCAAACTGAGCGATTTGATTTGATAGTTCTACAATATTGAATGATTCATCCACGGCTAAATATTCTATATGCCGAGCGACTAATAGTTTTTGAAAGAGAGGATGCATTTCAATTTATACTGCCTTGTAGAATTCATCAGTTAAATTTTATTTTAGCTTTAAAAACAATTGATCTCAAGTATATTTTTTGATAATGACTGTTATTTAATAATCCAAACTATTAGAAATTAATCATGCTTTTCCAGTTTTCCTTACTATCAAAGGCTTAGTTACTCTTAGATTGGGCAAGAGGTAAGTATTCCCTCGCCTCATTGTGTATAGTAAGTAGTCGGACAAAAGAAAACAGCACCATACTAAGTTTTGTGAACAAACCTCAAACCCTTACTGTTCCCTGTTCCCTGTTAAGAGTTCCCTAATCTCAACCGTTCACGTTAATTGTGTCCACCTACTTAGAGGTTCACGATAATGATTTATTTTACCGCAATAAGAAAATAGGTGGTCATCTTGCCCCTACCCTTCACGTCAATCATACCCCGTTGCTCAAACTCAAATGTATCCTTCAGTTTTTCGTAGGTTGCGGCTGTCACTTGGATACGTCCAGGTATACCCTGTGATTCCATACGGCTGGCAATGTTCACGGTATCTCCCCACAAATCATAACTGAATTTTTTGAGACCAATTACGCCAGCAACCACTGGTCCAGTGTTGATGCCAATTCGCATATTAAAAGCCTGTCCTGTCTGGTCACGAAATTGGGTAATCGCCCCTTGCATATCCAGTGCCATCCGGGCGATCGCATGGGCATGGTTGAGGGGCGATCGCGGTAATCCCCCCACCACCATGTACGCATCCCCAATGGTTTTAATCTTCTCCAAGCGATGCTGTTCGCAAAGTTCATCGAAGCTGGAAAAGATTTGATTGAGTAAGTTGAGTAATGTAATCGGAGGTATTGAGGACGACAGTTGAGTAAACCCGACAATATCGGCAAAAAGAACCGAAACTTCAGCAAAATCCTCGGCGATGATTTGAGATTCATGTTTCAAACGCTCGGCAATAGGTTCAGGTAAGATATTTAGGAGTAGCTGTTCAGATTTTTCCTGTTCTTGCCGCAATGCGGCTTCTGCTTGTTTACGCTTTATAAACTGTCCCAACTGATTCCCAATTGCTGCCATCACCTGCATCAGTTCCTGATCCGGGGGTTGCACATCACAGCAATAAAACGTGATCACACCCAAAATTTGCTCCTCGTCTTGAATCGGAAAGCCAAAAGCACTGCTTAGTTCAGCAATTGGAACGATCGGGGATGGTGACTCGGAGGTGATATCGCTAACCCATTCAGGAGAACGACTCGTCCAAATTTGACCCAGTAATCCCCCCGTAGGGGATGCAATTAATGGTTGAGTTATTGACATCGATTCTGGAATCGCATGGCTAATCCAAGTGTGTTCACACCGCAACTGAGGCATCACTCTGTCAGTTTCGATTGATTCCGAAGTCCAAAGTTCACCCAAATCCCACGCCAATGTTTCACCAATTGTGGGCAAAATTTTGGGCATAGCCTCCTTGATTGTGCCTGAATCCGATAGAATACGAGTAATAGCATGTTGAGTCGCTATCCGTTTTTGTGTGCGTTGACGTTCTGTAATATCACGCCCAATATAAATAAAATGGTGACTCCCTTCTGTTTCCATTTGAATCGCTGAACAGGAGAAGGATACCATTATTTTCTCTCCAGTTTTTTTCTGGCAAACAACCTCCCAATTATTGATCGATTTTGGCTCAACGCAAAGTTGATGTTGATGTTCGCTGAGTAAGTCATCAGCCAGAGACAGAATCAGGCGAATAGATTTGCCAATCAATTCAGCTTCGTCATAGCCAAATAAAAGTTGTGCCGAACGATTGACCGTTTTAATGGTTCCAGAAAGCGTAGTTACCAATAGGGCATCCGCCATCGCCGTAATAATTTGATCAATATACGCTTTTGATGCCGATAAGCGACTCACTAATAAACTTGTTTCATTGGTGGCTTGAACTAAGGTTTGTTCTAAAACCATCCGTTCCGTGACATCTTCTAATAAAATAATTAATTGATTTTGGTTATCAGGGTTAGACGGGTCAAAAGCTAAAGGATGTTTAATCACATACAAATCCATATACAGCGACTCGCCTGTATCTGAACACCGGGTAATTCCTTTTAATTCAAAAGTATCCTGTCGTTCATCCAGAATATCAATCAGAATGGATTCTAACCCAATGAGTTCCGGAAATCCTAGACAGATATTTTGTCCTTGGCTAACCTGATCGGGGTCTTCGGCAAACCGCTTGACTCCCGGAGAAGTCTCCAGAATTTGACCGTCTTTATCTATTAATAAATATTCCCTGTGGCGTGGTGCAAACAGGGATAGAAGTTTATTTAAACGGATACTCATATCTGCTTATTTTGGTGCTGTGAGCTGAATCCACGTCTTCGGCGCAGATTCCTATAGCAGAAGGCAGGAGGCAGAGAGCAGAAGGCTTTTTTACGTCGTTTCAGCGATTTAATCTATCCTGTAAAACCTATAGTAATGTATTTCATTGTTATACATTTGGCGATTTTGTAATACAGCCGATGAAATCTTTTTCATTCAACCATTCGCTGCGCCAGTATAAAAAAAATATCATCAACATTTGTCCCTGTTTTCGCTGATGTGGGATAGATAGCAGCGATTTTGTTCGGATAATTCAATTGGCACTTGTCTAGCAAATCTTGCTGTTGCTTTTCAGACAGAAGATCGGCTTTATTTAACGCAACGATACCGAATCCTTTAGGATTGACGGATAAAAAGGCTTGTAAGTGATCAGAAATATGATCGATTGTGACTTTACGACTGACATCAGCTACAATGACTGCGCTGCTTGCCCCTTGGAGGTACATCGGTGTCACCGTTTTAAATTTAGTATTTCCCTCTAAATCCCAAATTAGCATTTGTACCTGGAGCGTCTTTTTTGGCGTCTTGGCTTGTACCTCAACTGTTTTTCGGGAAATCTTGACGCCCACGGTTGACAGATACTTATCGCTAAACTGCCGTTCCACAAAGCGACGAATCAAGCTGGTTTTCCCGACACTAAAATCGCCCAGCATACATATTTTTTTAGAGAGCAGGGAAGTCATCCTCGTTTTTTAACTCCAATCGATAGGGGATCTAGTATATTTAAATAGCAAAACCTGAGCGCTACAAAATAGTTCTGAAATTATTAGTTATCTGTGTTTTGTGTCACTGATGAATGATCAATGATTGCCTGGATATCGTCCAGATATCCTTTGCCAAGAAGGGCGGGTTAAGTTAGAGGTTGTGTTCCGAACATTAGTGGTCAAACCCGCCCCGACAAAAAAGTAGAGACGCCCCATGGTTCGTCTCTACAGGTTAAATACTGCCATACACGGGAATAGCCGCACCGCTTACATCTTGTGCGGCGTCTGATGCTAAGAAACAGATCACCTGGGCGATAGATTGGGGTTTCACCCACTGATTGGCATTTTCTTCCCCCATCGCTTGACGATTGGTTGGTGTGTCAATCACGCTAGGGAGTACACTATTGGCAGTGATATTCGTGCCTTTGGTCTCATCCGCGATCGCTTGAGTCAGAGCGACAACGCCAGCTTTTGCCGCACAGTAGGCGGCTAATTGTCCCCCCGGTTGTACAGCACCCCGCGATCCCACGGTAATAATGCGCCCATAATTCTGGGGCAGCATTTTTGCCAAACTGTGCTTGCACACCAGAAAGGTAGTATTTAAGTTCAGATCAAAATCATTTTTCCAGGCTTCGTAACTATATTCGTGGGTTTTGCCCATGGAAAAGCCACCCACTAAATGGATCACTACATCCACCCCTTCCATATCGTTAATCATTTTGCTGACATTCGCCTCATCCGTGAGATCCGTCGGGACAAAGTGAATTCGGGCAAAATCCGCAGGGGATAGGATGTGTTTGAGGCGTTCTACATCTTGAGGATTGCGATAAGGAATGGTTACCGTTTTGGGTGTAGAGGCTAATACGGCTGGAGTCACCCCTATTCCTAATCCGCCAGTACCGCCAGTGAGTAAAACGTGTTTGCCTTTCATGAATTTGAACGGGTGGGTATCTTCATGTCCCACCATATCGCGATTTGAGCAGCGATTAAGCTGCCCTTACTCTATTCAAGCACGAATTGGCTTCACCTGATCGGGTAGATATCTAGGATAACCCGATTTGACGGAGTAGCTTGTGTCCGGTTTCTAAGACTGTTTTTCCAGTTCCGATTTCATCCGCTCTAACGTCATTTGCATTTGATCAAACATTTGCTGAGGCGTGATGCCAAACTGACCAAGTTGCGTATTAAGCTGCTCAACAGTCATCTGAGCCATAAAATCCTCGGATAACTCGAAGCGCTTCATAAAAATTCGATAGCGCTCCATCATCGCTTCCATCTGATCAATGAAAATTTTCTTCCCTTCTCGGTCAAATTTACCGTAGCTGCCTCCCAATTGGACAAGGGACTGATAATCTTCAAACAGTTGTTTAGCTTCTTGTTGGACTATATCTGAATCAAAAAACCCCATAGCTTTTAACCCTATCAACCGAGTGGGTTGTACTGCCGTTTCCAGTCATATTCTAGTGCAGTGTTGCACTTAGAGGAAACTTCGGTTATCCGTATTAGGGATGCAAGGGAGTAGGGGTGTGGGGATGCCGGGTGCAGGGGAGCGGGGGTGCAAGGGTGCAGGGGTGTACAGGTGAAGATCTGAATGTAAATGTAATTGAGGAAGCTTCAATATCATAAAAGTATGGCGTTCCTCTTTCTTGATTGATAACGGTGTCCTTTCGTCTGGTGTTTGAACCACTATGTTAAGCAAGCCGAAAAGTCGAAAAGTCGCTTCCTTACTGGCGTTTAGTGGGGTAGTGATACCTGTTTCTGGACTGCACAAGTTTTATCTAGGGCAACCTTGGTGGGGAGTTTTGTATTTGTTGCTGTCCTGGACACCGATTCCCAGAGTGGCGAGTGCCATTGAAGGGGTATGGTATTTGTTGCAAAATTCGGAGCAATTCGACCAAAATTTTAATGGCGATTTGATCCCAACCGGGACATCAGCGCCAAGTCAAATCCCAGAGGTTGATCCAGCGCAAGTGGGTGCGATCGCGGATGCACTGCGACAACTGGATAAGCTGCGTCAGGAGGGGCTGATGTCAGAATATGAGTTTGAGCAAAAGCGTCGCCAATTACTGGATCGTATCGCGTGAAAAGAAGATGGCACTGTTTGACTGGCTGTTATCGACGGATCGATTAAACCCAACCTGGCGCTCAATCCAAGCCCGGATTCAGAGCGATCCCTACTATCGGCTGCAATCGGCACAAGACATTGAGGTGGCGGCGGCATTGGGGATTAGAATTGATGTCAATCAAGCGACGGTGGATGACTGGCTGAGATTACCAGGAATATCCATCCATCAAGCGCGATCGCTGGTGGAATTGGCAAATAGTGGGGTACAGTTTTGCTGTTTGGAAGATATTGCGGCGGCGTTAAGTATCCCTGTGGCGCGGTTGCAGCCGTTACAACCAATTCTCAGCTTTTGTTACTATGACGCCGAAAGTCCAGCCACCCCGATACCGATTCCGGCGAATACAGCATCCGTGGAACAACTGAGCCGAATTCCTGGGATTGACTTGTTTTTAGCCAGAGCGATCGCCCAAAATCGGCAAGAGAGGGGCAACTATCGTAATTTAGCCGACTTCCAGCGACGCCTTGCCCTTCCCCCAGACCTGATATCTGAGATAATGTACTATTTGCGGTTTTGATGGGAAAAAGCCAATGCCCTGGTTCGTCAAGATAGAAGAAGGCATCGTCGATAAACCTACGTTTGACCAATATGTTCCGGCTCATAAAGCCTACGTCCAAGACTTGATTGCCAAAGGACATCAAGCCAAAACAGGTTACTGGGCGGAGAAAGGAGGGGGAATGCTCCTGTTTGAAGCAAGTTCAAAACAAGAAGCACAGGCGATCGTCGAGGGAGATCCGTTGGTGGCAAATCACTGTGTCAAATACCAACTTCACGAATGGTGCATCATTGCCGAATAAAAATATCTCCCTGAACTGGATGATCAATGTGGCGGAAAGATGTTATGCTAATAAATGACTCGGATTCATGCAATCCCAACGCTCAAACCTTGTCAGAACCGGAAGGTAGCAGCAATACGAGATGCTTGGGATAGGCGTGAACTCCGGGTCTTCTCGTATCTAGCGCTACAGTGACGCATTATTTTTCATCTCCCCCGGCTCGCCCATCCCTTGCCGTATTCCGTTGAATCCTGGCACCTAGCCAGAAACAAGGCGGAGGGCGAATCTCGCTATACTGCCAAATGATACCCTTGTTTATTGGTTTAAGTTTCCTGGAGGCAGATCTATGACATCCTATGCAACCTCTTCTGCCAAAGCCGAGATGAGCGAACTTCGGCGTCTAAAAACCTTACTCCCCCCAGAATTGCAAAGCTGGGTCATGGTGGAAGGAACGACTGAGGTCAATCCCCCATTGTTACGCACCGAAGAAATTGGTAGCGATGAGGTGGAGGTGCAAATTGACTTAGTGAAATGGGAGCAGTTTGCTCTTGACCAACGTAATCTCCTATTTTGGCACGAAGTTGCCCGGATTCAGAATGACACGATCCCCAAAGAAGGGTGGGAAATGGCAGCCCTAGCCATTGGTTTGGGAGGGGCTGTAGGAGAACTTTGGGTACAAGATGGATTGCTACTGCTGTTGGCACTCGCCCTCTGTGGTGTGTCTGGGTGGAGACTCTATCAGAAAAACAACGGCGAGAAAACCCTCAAGGCAGAAATTGAGGCAGATGAAAAAGCGATCGCCCTGGCTACTCGCTTTGGTTACACTCTCCCCAACGCCTACAAGAGTCTAGGCAGTGCCTTAAAAACATTAGTTGAAGTGACCCCCGGTCGCCGTCAACGTCGCCGCTACGAAGCCCGCCTAGCTGCCTTGAAGAAAAGTGCCGCTAAAGCCAAAGCTGAAGCAAAAAGCCAGCGTGAACCCAAACCCTAACGCTGACCGATCATCTTATGGGTTTGGGGGACAACCCGCACTGATTTGAGATGGCGCTTCATCAACGCTTGCCATTCTAAAACTTGAGTCGGCATTGGCGGGATCATTGGCGGATGATCAGATGTCGCTAGGGGCGTTACCGGTTGTAAAAACACCGGGATACTGGGGTGACACGCTGCAACCAATTCGGCAGCTAACTCCAGTTCGGCGGTGTTGGTTGTTTGGGCAATAATCAGCTTGACAAAAATCTCGACATCTGCATCACCACAAAGCTGGAGAAACTGACGATGAGCGTGCCAACAGTTTTCCCCACTTACACTCGGCAATTTCATATCCATACCGATACTATTTAAATAGGGTAAAATCTGGGCTAGTTGCTCCGGACGATGTCCACCGGTTTCCAAATAGATGGGTAACCCGGTTCGATGTCGTACTACGGGCAAGAACTCTCTTAAAAAGGGAGCTTGCAACAGGGGTTCGCCCCCCGTTATGCTAATGCTTTCATGGAGTCCTGGATAATTTTGCCGCTCAACCCATGCCAGTAACTGATCAACGGTTACGGGATTAGGATGAGCTTCAAAGTCCCGATTTCCAGGGGTTTGTTCCACATCAGCTAAATCTGGAACTGTCCAGGTATTCTGACTATCGCAAAAATGGCAGCGCAAATCACACAGAGCCAAACGGATGAATAATTGACGGATACCAACATTGAGTCCTTCCCCTTGAATGGCAGAAAACAGTTCAATGAGCCGTGCGGTGCGTCCAGTTTTAGCTGACATTTTTTTACATTGAATCGGTAAATTCCAGTGAGTTTTCGGTTAAGTTAGCAATTGTACGACACAATATTGGTCAGAAACACAGGTGAATACCAACAATACAGGTCGTTATGGGTGACTCAATGTCAGAAGCGAATTTTAAAGTAATACTATTGCACGAAACTCCCGTCATGCAACTTCCGGCTCGCCTGAGTGTGCTTGAAGCTGTGGCTTTCAAAGAAACCTTCCAGCAAGTTTTGCACAACCACCCCCTACCGCCAAAAATTATTTTAGACTTTCGTCAAACGACCTTTATCGATAGCTGTGGGATTGGGGCATTGGTCAACAATTACAAAAATGCGACCAGTAAAGAGGTTGAACTGGTACTCACCAATGTTAGCACTCCGGTCATGGCAGTTTTGAAAATGACGGGACTCGATCAAATTCTCACAGTGGAACTCCTGTCTGAATCAAGCCAGCCACCAGCATTACCACCCACTCACCCCTCTACCCGCTCTGGGATCAAACGCGGACTCGATATTATCGGCGCAATTGTGGGCTTAGGAATTACCGCACTGCTGTTTATTCCCATTGCTATTGCCATCAAACTTGATTCGCCAGGTCCGATCTTCTTCAATCAAATCCGTAAGGGGTGGATGGGCAAAGAGTTTCGGATTTGGAAGTTCCGCTCTATGTATGTCGGTAGTCAGGATATTAGTCAGGGTAAGATTAGAGTTAAAATTTTGGATGAAAATGCCCCAGATCCCCGAGTGACGCGAGTGGGTCGGTTTTTACGCAAAACTAGCCTCGATGAACTGCCTCAATTTGTCAATGTCCTGAAAGGGGAAATGAGTTTGGTGGGAACTCGACCCCCGACACCGGATGAAGTAGACTACTACGATGTCCCCGAATGGCAGCGTTTAGATGTCAAACCGGGTATGACCGGGGAGTGGCAGGTCAATGGGCGAAATCAGATCCACGAGTTTAAGGACATCATTGACCTAGATTTACGCTACCAGCATCACTGGAGCTTGATGTATGATGTCAAATTAATTATCAAAACTATTTTAGTTGTATTTTCTAAAAATAGTGGCGCGGCTTAAAAAACATTGCACTGGCTTTCGATTGATGCATAATGACAAACCGCTTAAACAATCGCATCTCAAGGTAACCACAGACATCAATGCTGTTGCTGAAATTTTCGCCTGGTTTGATAGGTTAGCTTTGCGCCAATTTCCTGATCAATTTTGCAGGGATTGTAAAGTGGCACTAGACGAAGCCTTTGCCAACGTGGTTGATCACGCTCATCAACACTTACCCAAAACCACCCCGATTGAGTTGGAACTGAAGCTATTTGCTGACCGCTTAGAGATGCGGATTTGGGATCACGGAGAACCGTTCGACTTGCAGGCTACGCTGGACGCTTTACACCAAAAAGGCTGTACCCTTTTAGATGAAACAGGCAGAGGATTACTTTTGATGGAACAATTTACGGATGAGTTATCTTACCAATGTTTATCTGACCAGCGCAATTGCTTGTTTATGGGAAAACGACTGGTATCAGTGAGCCAAGAGTCACCAGCCATTGAATAGAATCTATGAAATCTGTGATTGATTCAGGCTTTAGGCTGATTGCACTGACTCTGGCTAGGCGGCATTCTGATCAAGGCAACTACAATGGGTAGATTCTACAATAATGGTGTTTCCGTAGCAGTTGAGCCGGACAATGTCCTTGAACATAAGCCTAGACATCCTGATTGATAGGCACTCGGCTAGTTTGGCGAAAAAATTAGCCCCAACTGGGTAAGTCCCACTTGCTTTCCTAAAATTTATGAGAATTCTGATTTATTCCTACAACTATTTTCCCGAACCCATTGGTATTGCCCCCCTGATGACTGAACTCGCTGAGGGGTTAGTGAAACGAGGACATCAGGTTCGGGTGGTTACGGGTATGCCTTGGTATCCTCAAAAAGAAGTCTATAAAGACTACCAAGGAAAATTATACTGCACAGAAGTGATCAACGGTGTAGCGATTCAGCGCAGCTATGTCTGGATTCGCCCTGAACCCAGTTTAATCGACCGATTATTATTGGAAGTTAGCTTTGTGGCGACGAGTTTTGTCCATGCTCTAAAGGGTAAGCGCCCCGATATCGTTTTTTTGACTGCACCACCACTACCCGTTGCCGTACCCGCCGCACTCTTAGGATGGCTACACCGTGTTCCAGTGGTTCTAAATCTTCAGGATATTTTACCTGATGCCGCTGTACACCTGGAAATTCTCACCAATCCCAAGCTGATTCGCATCCTTTCCATTCTGGAAAAATTTGCCTACCGGACAGCGACCAAAATCAGTGTTATTGCTGATGGGTTTATTAAAAACTTGCGGCATAAGGGAGTTAGTGAAAGCAAAATTGAGCTGATTCCCAATTGGGTGAATGTTGATTTTATCAGACCTTTACCGAAACAACCGAATGCATTTCGTCAAGAGCATGGACTCAACGGGAAGTTTGTGGTCATGTATTCCGGTAATATAGCGCTTAGTCAAGGCATAGAAACCGTTATTCAGGCTTCGATTCGCCTGCGTCACATTCCCGACATTGCGATTGTCATTGTGGGAGAAGAAAAAGCTCTAGAGCGATTGCACCAAGAAGAAACGAGGGCACTGGTCGAATGGCAGATTGAACTCCAAAAGAAAGCGCGATCGCAGGTGAAAGCAGAAGCCAAAGCCTTGCAACAACTCCAGCTCTATAAACAAACCTGTAAAGCCACCAATGTTCTCCTGCTACCGTTTCAACCTCGCGAAAAACTCCCGGAAATGCTAGCCGCCGCCGATGTCGGCTTGGTTTTGCAAAAGCACAATGTTATTGACTTTAACATGCCCTCAAAGATTCCAGTCTTGATGGCAAGCGGTCGCGCCATCATCGCCTCGGTGCCCGCTGAAGGGACAGCTGCCAGCGCTATCCAAAGAAGTGGCGGTGGCATTATTGTCGAACCCGAAGATCCTAAAATGTTAGCCGCCAAAATTTTGGATCTGTATCTCCATCCGGAAAAAGTCAGCGCTTTGGGTGACAAAGGCAGAACGTATGCTGAAGACAATTATTCCTTTGACCGAGCGCTTGATCGCTATGAACAACTCTTTGCTTCCCTTCAGAACGGTTGAGATAAAATGGGTTCAATACCGATAGTATAGAGTCAATCTTCGCCTTGAGGAGTTTGGTGACCGAATGCGGGATCAGGTTTTAACCTGGCTAGACGATAATGTACCAACAGCCCGGATGCAGCACATCCTGAGGGTTGAGCAGATGTCTGTGGAATTAGCTCAACATTATCATTTAAATGTGGAGCAAGCCGCTCAAGCTGGATTAATGCATGATCTGGCGAAATACTTTAAGCCAGAACGACTCTTGCTGATGGCTAGGGAGGGCGGTATCGAGATAGATCCAATCTGTGCCGCGACGCCCCATCTGTTACATGCTGATGTCAGTGCTATCGTGGCTAAAGAGCAGTTCGGTATCCAAGAGGACACCATACTCGAGGCGATCGCGCTGCACACGTTAGGAAATCCAGGAATGAGTGAGATGAGCTGCGTGGTGTTTTTAGCCGATAGTCTAGAACCAGGTCGTGGTGATACACCGGAGTTGGAGAATTTGCGAACAATTGCTCGCGTCGATCTGCACAAAGCCGTTTGGCTAACCTGTGACTACTGTGTCAAACACCTGCTCAATACTCGTCGCCTGATTCATCCCCGCATGATCTTAACTCGCAACTGGGCAGTACAACAGTTTAGCCAAAAACCAGAATCGGCAAAATAGGTCGATGGATATAAACCCAAAACTGTTACGTTTTATAAAAAATCCTCAAACTCTAACAAATGACAAATGACAAAAAACAAATGGCAAAAGACCAATTTCAACGATCATCTACCTTATTTGTCAACGACAATCAAGAGCAAAAAACGGGACCCGATCTGGCATTAACCATTGCCCAAGCTGCCGATGAGCGCAAAGGCGACAATATCGTCATCCTCCGCGTGGCAGATGTTTCTTATATTGCGGATTATTTTGTGATTGTAACCGGCTATTCACGGGTACAGGTGAGGGCAATTGCTCAGTCGATTGAAGATCAAGTGGAAACGACTTGGCAACGGCATCCTCTACGCACCGAAGGACAAGCCGATGGCAGCTGGCTGCTTCAGGATTACGGTGAGGTGATTGTTCATATTATGCTGCCTCATGAACGGGAGTTCTATAATCTAGAAGCATTTTGGGGTCACGCCGAACATGTTGAATTCAATTCGCAACAATCGTAACCTGAACAAAGACTATGAGGGAATCGTCCGTTTCTTTCTGTCCCGTCCCGACAGAACAACAACCGATTCATGAGTACCAAGAATTAAAAGACTCTTGGTTTTTCCGATGGGCGAAGCTAGAATTGGGAGATTATGCACTCAAGCTGGCTTGGGTGTGGGGTTTAAGCTGGTTGATAGCCGGTCCAGTCGCCGCCGCTAGCTTTGCGCCGCACCAGCATCTGGTACAGTTTATTTTGGCAGGGGGGGGCGGTGCTGGAGTGTTTCTGATATTGGTGTTACTGCGGCTATATTTAGGGTGGTCTTACGTGGGCGATCGCTTATCGACCGAAACCATCGGCTATGAAGAGTCCGGCTGGTATGATGGTCAAACCTGGACGAAGCCACCAGAAGTCCTGAGTCGCGATCGCTTGATCGTCTCCTATCAAGTTCAACCCATTCTGCAACGCCTGCAACGAACATTGGGCATTATCGCTATTCTGATCATCAGTGGCAGCTTGCTATGGAATCTTTCTTGATCATTTATGGTTTGGTTTTTCCTCAAAACGATTAAGTGGGTTGATGGAAATAAACCCAACACTATTAATTTCTGTAAATATTCCCTAAACTCTTAACCAATGACCAATGACCAATGACCAATGACGAATAACGAATGACAAGGGTAAAACGTAATCAAGCACCAGCGATCGAAGTCCGTTTACTCCGGGAAGGCATAGCCGAATCCACCCACCACGCTCAAGCCGTCCTCTGTGATGAGCGCGGGCGCGTGCTATCCGTAGCGGGCAATTCAGAAACATCAACCTTTATTCGTTCGGCACTCAAACCGTTTCAGGCTCTGGCAGTTACCACAACAGGAACTCTGGAACGCTATAATCTCAACGACCGGGACTTGGCAATTATCTGTAGTTCCCACCAAGGAAATTTGGAACAAGTACGTCAAGTTTTTAAGATTCTTTGGCGCTGCGATGTTGACCCGTCAGCCTTGCAATGTCCGATTCCAGCGGGCAAGCAAAGTGCCTTAGAATACAACTGCTCTGGCAAACACGCGGGTATGCTTGCCGTCTGTCGGCAACGCAATTGGTCGATTGATAGTTATTTACAGTACAATCATCCCGTTCAACGACTCGTTTTGAGCAAAGTCGCGGAATTGATGCGGATGCCCCCAGAAGAGTTGATTTTGGCACACGATGACTGTGGGGCACCAACCTATTTTCTGCAACTTGGTCAAATCGGCATCCTCTATGCTCAACTCGCTTCTGGTGACAATTTGGCAATGGAGCGTATTGTCCGGGCGATGACCCATCATCCTCGCTTAGTGGCAGGAGAAGGGGCATTTGATACAGAATTAATGCGATTGACTCAAGGAGAAGTGGTTAGTAAAGCCGGAGCAGAAGGCGTTCAATGTCTAGGTCGTGTGGGTGAAGGGCTAGGTATGGCGATTAAAGTCCTTGATGGAGCCAAACGCGCCAAATATGCGGTAGCGATTCAACTGTTGAAGCAAATGGGTTGGATTAGTCCCGCCGTGGCGGAAAGTTTGGCAGAAACCTTTATGTATTTTGGTGAGTTTAAGCGTCTAGAGGTGATTGGTGAACTCTCGATGAGTCTTTGAAATTGGTTATTTGTCCTTTGTCCTTGGTTGGCACTGCCACGCCTGGGTTTTTTGACTTGGAGTTGTCACATTTAGGAAATAGGTGTTATGCTGTTTACAGCGACGCGGGATAGAGCAGTCTGGTAGCTCGTCGGGCTCATAACCCGAAGGTCGGTGGTTCAAATCCGCCTCCCGCCACCAAATTCAAAAGGTAAGCCCTGTAAACGATTGAGTCTACAGGGTTATATTGTATATATTTTGGGCGGTTGATAGCTCCTAAGTTCACAGCTAGATCAGGGCGCACGTCGGTGCTATCCTACCGTGTTTCAGGCGATCACACAATTATCGGGGCTATCTGGGGAAAGGGAAGACGCGATCGCAGGGTGGGGATAGAGAAGGTGCGATCGCGTGGGAGTCCAGGTATTTGTAGGGACGGGCGCGAGCCGTTTAATTTTAATGTTTGTGATAACTTTTCAACAAAACCCGCCCTAGCTGAAAATGGGGGTGTGTGTTTTAGGCGATCGCAGGGTGGGGATAGAGAAAGTGCGATCACTATCAATGAAATTTCCCCAATTACATCGCTAAAAGTTGATGTAATTACGTGGATTCCGATTATCAGTTTTCCAACGGAATGGAGAGACACGAGTCTCGAAATGTAAATGAGGTCCCGATGAGTTTCCTGTACTCCCCACTTTTCCAATCTGCTGACCTCCAGCTACTATCTGATTTGTGCTTACATCGATACGAGAAAGGTGAGCATAAATAGTTTGAAACTCATTACCATGATTAATTCTTACAAAATGCCCCCATCCATGGGGATGGTATCCAATTTCAACGACTTTACCAGGTTTTGCCGCTTTCACAGGAACATAGGGATTACTGTGCCACGTTGATAAATCAATCCCATAGTGAGATCCACCTCGCGCACCAAATTCACCGCCTGGAAGAACGGTATATGTTCCTGAATCTAAAGGATTTTGCCATGCACTATTTCCGCCGCCACCATTACTACTCCCTTCCTTCACATAATAAGCAGCAACGTAACCAACAGTATCGCCAACTTTAACCTTATACCAATCTGTCCGATTATCCGGCTGGTAAGCATCCCCAGAAACTGTTTCCAGAATGGTTAAATTAGTTCCATTTGGCAACGTACTAATCCTCGCTCCACTCAAAGAAGGGCTACGACGGAAATTCAGACCGATACTGGAATTAACATGTCCTGGTTTGCTTGTCGTTCCACCACCCGGATTTCCCCCAGGTTGAATTGGCGGTTTAGATTTGGGATAGCCAAAAATGTAAGCACTGGGAACCCAATAAGCCTTCCCATTACGCCAGTAACGATACCACAGCGCATCAGATTTACCTGTCCAGATGTCAGTTACAGACTCTCCATACTTCCATCCGTCAAAGTGGAGTGTCTTTTTATAAGGTTCCGCTAAACCACTCCGATCTGAATGCTTCGGACTATTGCGAAGCGCGACTCCAATAGAAGGACCAACCCAGCCAGAGAAAGATTCTGCATGGAACCCTGAAGGTTGACTCGGTGACGAATTGTCAGAGGTTACATCAACATAGTAAGCCGCGACATATCCTTTTTTCCCGTTAACTTCTACCTGATACCAATCATTCCGAGAATTCCCCGTCGGTGTCGTGTAGCCTCCTCCCGTAACTGGTTTCAAAATCTTCAGAGATGTTCCCTTGGAGAGTGACCCAATAATCGTTGCACCCACATAAGAATCAGCACGGAAATTCAACGATATAGAGCCTACCTTAGAATTCACGACACCCGATTTTGTGGGAGATGGATTCGGTTTTGGTGTAGGTGCAGGCTTACTCGGTGGAGGTGTAGAACCTGTGGCATTACCTGTCAAGAATTTCTCAATCCCACGCGCTACAGCATGAGCAGCTTTCTCCACATTGGCACGGCTCATTCCGGCTGCATCGATAAATAAAGATTCAACCAGAACAGCGGGAACATTCGTTGGCGCATTACGCAGAACAGAAAAATCTGCTGTCTTCACCCCTCGATTAGGAATGATGCTGTCTGGGAAAATTGCATCTAACTCACTATTAATCGCTTTGGCGAGTTCAGCATCTTTAGCTGGAGCGTTTGGATGGGAAAATACTTCATGCCCTTGAGCATTATTGTTGAATGCATTTTGGTGTAACGAGACAAAAATATCATGTCCCGCCGCCCGTTGACCAATTTGTGGCAGAGATAAGCGTTCATCTAACACTTTTACCTCGACACCAAGTTCTCGTAAATGCTCAGCAACAACCTTAGCCTGATGTAGGTTTTCGACAGCTTCATTTGTGCCATTACCACCCGCACCGGGATCAAATCCAGTGTTAGTGATTCCATGTCCGGGATCTAAGATAATTTTCTTCCCAGCTAGAGTTGTTGCATTTTGAGTCGGCGTAGGTTGAGGTTTAGGTGTTGAAGAAGTCCCTGTTCCTGATTGCGGTGCTTGAGAATTTAGTGTTTCATCGGGATTCTTATAGAACTTCTCAAATATTTGTTTGAGGAAGTTTTGCCAAGACGCACTCCCTGATGTGCCAAATACCTTCAAGAAATTAGTTAAGGCGGCTTGTTTGACTTGCTCTGGATTGGGTTGAGGTTCCGGTTCAGGTTCCGGTTGTGGTTCCGGTTCAGGTTCAGGTTCGGGTTGCGGATTGGGGTCATCCCCCGGTATATAAACCACTTGTCCTACAGGTAATTGTGTTGCTTCCTCACTGGTAAAGGGTACATTTCCGGCTGCATCTTTGGTAATTTCTGTCCAACGATTTCCATTCCCTAACTCCCGTTGAGCAATTCCCCAAAGGGTGTCGTCGGCTTTCATTTCATAACGATCACGCACCGCCCGTTCCAGTGGAGTTACTTTTCCGTCACCCCTCCAATTAATCGGAACAACTTGTAAATCGGGATTGTATTCTTCGGGTTTTGTCGCCTTAGCCAGATGAATTGCTGCCGCCATGTTTAGTAAGCCTGACCCGGTTTCTAAATCAGGATTTGCGGTTTTGAGATCAGTCGCTGTTGATTTGAGAATGTCAATCACTTGACGGTAGCTTAACTCAGGGTTCGCTGCCCAAACTTGAGAGACTGATCCTGTAACTTGAGCCGTTGCCACCGAGGTTCCATCCATTGCGCCCAGATGATTTCCTACAGTAGACAAAACTGGATCTTCTAAGGTGCCGCTATCAGCAACAATATCCAAACCGTTGCCGTAACTTGAATAATCAGCACGGTCAAACCCTTTCCAAGCTGAGGTTTCACCATCAATTTGTTCGGCAGAACCAACGGTAATGATGTTATCGAATTGTTGGGATGCTTGTCCTAAAGCAGACATAACTCCGCCGTCATTTCCAGCAGCAACTGCCACTAAAACATTATTTTGGCGAGCATATTCTAACGCTGCCATTTCTACAGGCGTAAATTCATAACGAGTGGTAACGTTTCCATCTGCATCAATTTGGGTTAAATCCATACTCAGATTAACCACCGCATTGGGTTGTCCCGATTCTTGCGCCGCATCAACAAATTCAACTAATGATTCTGCCCACTTGCCAGAACCAACCGCACGCCCAACCCAAAGCGGCGCATCATCGTTAATCCCTTCAATGCCAATATCATTATCTTGAGTTGCCCCAATAATTCCTAACACATGGGTGCCATGTTCATTCCCCTCACCAGCTTCCATTAGAGGGTTATTATCGCCATCAATCCGGTCTTGCCCTAAACTAATTCGGCTATAGTCAATATCAGGATTATTGTCACTGAAGCCTGTATCAATAATGCCCACTAACGGCTGATTTTCTGGAGGAAACTCATTCTGGACAGGTTCAGCCAGTTCAGAATCTGTTATGGGTTCGGTGACGATTTCACTATTGTTAACAGGTTCATCGATAACAACATCCGTTGATTCATCAGTCGTGGGTTCGGTAACGATTTCACCCTCATCGGTTAATAGTCCACCCTCATCAGGGGTATCTGGAGTAATATAAGGTCTGGCATATTCAATCAACGCTTCACCCATATCCGTACCGCGCCAATCGTGATTGGGGTCAACCACATCATCCATCAACGCCGCGTTACCTGTCGCCCCCCGCACTTGGAAAACAATATCGTTATAATCCTGGTCATTCCAATCAGCATCTACGCGCAAGTCTTCCATGACAAATGTGCTACCATCGCCCGTGACATCGGCGATTTGTCCAGTATGGAAGGCATCTTCTGGATTCGCCGTTGCCATGGAAAATAGAGGACGGATTGTACCCCCCGCATCCGGGTTATCAAATACTTGCTGCACCGTACCATTAGGTACTAGCATTACGCCAAATTCATCTCCTGGACGCATTTGGACTGTTTTTACACCCAAATAGTCGCCAGCATTGTTATCCGCTTCTCCAAGTTCACCAGAAAACCGTGCGCCTTCTGTTTGATCTGCAATGGCAATATGACCTAATTCTGAATCACTCAATGCACGAGAGGCGGCTTCTTGGATAAATTCTTCAGAACCCGGTTCAAATTCATCCATTCCTTCTAAACTAAAGATAGCTAATTCCCCCTGATAGCTACCCCCATCAAAGAGGAAATCAATACTCACCTCCCCAGTTTCGCCGACGGTGAATGTGCCAGACTCAAAGGTGGGATTGATAAAGGGAATGTCTTCGAGTTGATCCGTTAACAGTGGCGTCTCTGGCGTTGTTTCGGCACTGCTATCAGCCGTACCTTCTGGGGTTACATCGACATCTCCATCAGTATCGCTAAACGTTTGAGTGTCCCCATCAGAGATATCCCACTCCTCCCCCAATTCTGGGAGTTCAGGGGTATCAATATCCATTGTCGCTAAGTCGGGTGTATCATCAATGCCATCCACTAAACCACTGGGGGTGTACATGGGTTCGAGGATAAACGCTTGTAGCAATACGGGAGACTTGTCAACCAGGGATTGATTATGAGGGGGTGATTTTGAGCCGAATAAACCATTCCAAAAACTCGTCAGCCATCGAAAAACACCATTGTGCGATCGCGCCTTGGTGCTGGATGCTGGAGACGGTTGAGTGGCTGTCTGTTTGCTTGTCGCTACATCTAAACGGTTCATAGCATTATTAAATCCTTCTGTTTACCTGTCATTTACTGGGTCTATCTTTTTTGTCTATAGGCAGTTTTTTTTACAAAACTTCACACTAAGACCCAAAAATTTGAGGATTCGACAAAAAATTTCCAATTCTCAGGGATAACTAAGAGTAGGGACAGGTTTGCATCGAATCATGAGGCGCGTTATGACTGAAGAGTTCAACCCGTCAACGTCTGATAACCGCTTACCCGACAACCAACCTGGGGATTTAGAGTCGAGTCATCGTCAGACTATCGAGGAACAAATGAGTCAGCTTGTTCAGGAAACCTGCAAGCATCCCCCGAATAGCAGCCAGCGACGAAAAGGGTTAAGTCAGCTAATTCGACTGATTGACGAATCCGGTAAGCTGTGGCGGAAATACACGCCTTACTATGAAGATGCGCTGCAAATGATGTGGCAACATCTGTGCCGGAATCTCTGCGAAGCCCCGAGAGGCGGGCAATATGACCCCAGTCGCGGGAGTGTTACGACTTGGTTGAATTGGTATCTCAAGCGGCGGCTGCAAGATTTGCGATCGCAGGCGGAAGCGGAGAAGAAAAGCCGAACCTTTCCCCAACCATCCGATGAACAGGAAACCCTTAATTTTATCGAAAATATAGCGGCTAAACCTGATATTCCCCCCATTCTAGAAGAAACCCGCCATTGGGCGGAAACTGATCCGGAGGGGGAGTTAAGTGGCGTTCATATTAAAGGACGTCCGGATATAACCTGTCAAGTGTTAATTCTGCGTCGCTTACCGCCAGAAACCAGTTGGAAAACCCTAGCCGATGAGTTTAATTGTTCCCTGCCAACTTTGGCTGGCTTTTACAAAAAACAATGCCGCCCTCGTTTGCGAAAATTTGGCAAATCTCAGGGGTATTTGTAATTTTGTAGGGAACAGGGAACAGGGAACAGGGAACAGGGAATTTACAATTCGCAATTAATTGGTCTGAATTTTTATGTTTAGACATCCTAAATGCATCGCGGCAGAAATAACTAACCAGTTAACAAACTCCTTAAAAGCAGCTACATTATGTTCCTTATAGCCTTCTGCCCTCTGCCTTCGGACTTCTGCCTTCTTGTACTAAAAGAGTTCAGTTTATTTCTAGTCCCGGAATTCGGGGACGGAGTGTAACCTATTATGGCTAACCTACAAATGCTCAATGAAACAGTCTTACCTATGCCAATTACCCGCAAAGCCATTCAGACGGCTGAACAATTTGCGGCGGCAATTCCCCATCCGCAAAAATCGGAACAGGTTTATCTGAATACCCTGGCAGTACAGGCGGTGCATGACTATTTACAATTAATGGGGATTGACACCAATTTGCAGCAAAGCGATAGCTGGAATCCTGTGGTGCGGATGTGTGAGGATGTGGCTGATTTGATGGTGACGGGATTGGGAAAATTGGAATGTCGCCCGGTTCTCTCAGAAATAATTAAAGACTTGGAGACACCGATTCAATCCTCCACTGTGCCACTCTGCCCGATTCCCCTAGAAGTGCAGGATGAACGCATTGGTTATGTTGTCGTAGATATTAATCAACAGACAAAAAAAGCCACGCTGCTGGGATTTACTAAAACGGCGGGAACGGGTGAGTTATTCTGGCATCAACTGGAATCTGTGGATGCTTTATTCGATTATCTGGACAGTCTGACACAAGCCCAAGTTCGCCTGAGTCAGTGGTTAGAAAATGTCTTTGAAACCGATTGGCAAGATGCAACATCCCTACTGGAAACAACCACCAATACTGCATCCCCCCAGCGCCGGGATTCTCGGTTGAATTTGGGTCAATGGTTTGGGCAGATTTTTGATCAGGGATGGCAGGCGATTGAACAGGTATTGGGGGGTAAACCTAATCTTCAACCTCAATTCCGGGGTGGGTTAGTCTCGACAACTCCTAGAGGACAACGGGGACTGCAATTGCTGCCAGAAGCTGATGTGATGCGGGCGAAGTTGCTGGATTTGGGGCTACAATTGGGAACTAAAATGATTGCCCTGCTGGTGGCATTAACCCAGGAAACGGATGGCAGAATTAGTTTAGTTGTGCAAGTTTATCCGGCAATGGGGGAGGCGTATTTATCTCCTCACCTGAAACTTATTTTACAGTCTGATCCGGGAGAGGTTCTCCAGGAAGTGGAATCGAGAGGTCAAGATATCTGTATTCAATTGCGACCGTTTAAAGTTGAACCGGGAACCCATTTTAGTTTACAACTAATTCTGGGTGACGTGAGTATTACTGAATCCTTTGTTGTCTGATTGTTGCCCCCATTATCGCCATGAGTGAGTTAGTCGTCTTAAATTTAGGACAAGGGGATTTTAATCAGGGATTTCCTTCAGTTACGGCGCGGTTGGGACAACCGGGGAATCTGGGGATGCAAATGAGTGGTTCGTTGCCGCCAGCACCGGAAATTCCGCAACTGTACACCAATTGGCGACTCCTTTATCAGTTACTTTATCGCCAGAATAAACGTTCCCCTATCGAAGTTGCTCCCTCTGGGATTACTAATATTTCTGATGGGGCGTTTGGTGAGATTAGTCAGCGGTTAGAAACGAGTTTTAATGGGTGGTTGGCGGCGGCGGGATTTCAGGGGATTGAGTCGCAACTGAGAACTCAATTAAGTCCGAGTCAACGGGTTCAGATTATTGTTGAAAGTGATAATGATCAGGTATGGCGACTCCCTTGGCATCTCTGGAACTTGGCAAAACAGGATTTCCCTTATGCGGAAATTTGTTTGAGTAGTTCTAACTATCCTGCCCCAATTCGGCAACGGTTGAAGCCTGCGGGTGCGGCGGTGAAATTGTTAGTTATTTTGGGGGATAGTCGCGGACTTAATGTGAAGAAAGATTGGCGTCTGCTGAAGCGACAGTTACCGGGGGTAGAGGCGAAGTTGTTGGTGGAACCGGAACGGGAGGAGTTGAATGATCAACTGTGGCAAGCCGGGTGGGATATTTTAGTCTTTGCTGGACATAGCGGGAGTGATGAGAATGCCCAAAATGGACGGATTTTTATTAATCAAAATACACAGCATAATAGTTTAACCATTTATGAGTTACAAGAAGCCCTGAGTCGGGCAATTGAGCGGGGATTACAGTTGGTTATTTTTAACTCCTGTGATGGGTTGGGATTGGTGCGAGATTTAGCTGCCGCCCGGATTCCTTTACCGCCAACTATTGCCATGCGGGAACCCGTTGTTGATGCTGTGGCTCAAGCGTTTTTACAGTATTTTTTGCGCGAATTTGCTTGGGGAGAACCCTTGCATTTAGCAGTACGACAGGCGCGGCAACGATTGAAAGGGTTAGAGGATCGATTTCCGGGGGCGAGTTGGTTGCCTGTGATTTGTCAGCATCCGGCGGTGATACCCCTAACGTTACCGGAATTGCGGGGTTCTGGGCAGTTGCCGAGTCGGGTTTCTGGTGCGGCTATTACTCCCAGATTTCGATTATTCCGTCCGGCTTTAAACGGGTTAATTAAGTTTACCCCAATTTTCGTATTTGGCTGTATCAGCAGCTATGTTTTAGCCGGAGATTGGATAGCAACGTCTCTGGATCAATTGGGAGTAGAAAAGCACCAAAACGGGCAGCTTTGGCAAGCTCAAATTTACTACCGCACCGCCACCTGGTTTAATCCTAGTTATGCCAATCCTCACTATAATTTAGGCTATTTGTGTGATAAAGACCTAAATGATGTGAATTGTGCCTTTCAAGGATACCAACAGGCAGCGCTACGGGGACTACCAGAAGGCTATGCTCAAGTGGCTCGTTTGCAGATTATTGATGATAACCATAGAGAAGCGTTATCGGCGATTCATCAATGTTTACAATTGACGGACTACGATGCCGTCAAAGCCGCCTGCTTTAAAAATTTAGGTTGGATATTATTAAAGGAAGAGAATTTAATCGCAGCGGAAAAAAATCTGCGCCAAGCGATTGAATTAGAAGTCGATAGCCCACATTCCCACTGTCTCTTGGCTCAAGTTTTAGACGCCAAGGGGAGAGAACAAGCGGCGCTGACAGCCTGGAAGAATACACTGAAGTATTCACAACATCGGGTTCCAGAACAACATGACTGTATTAGTTGGGCAAACCAACGTGTAGAAACCGGGGGAAATTGATGAAATCTCAACAGTTTATGGCAATGAGTCTGAGTTTACTGGCGATGATTGGGTTAACAGCGCCACGTTGGAAAATGGGTATCGCTTTAGCCACATCCCGGAGACTTGCCAATGGACAAATTATTCAAATTAAAGGTGAGGTACAGATAGAGCGATCGCATGGTAGTATTCTATCCCCAAGTCCGGGAACCTATCTGTATCCTGGAGATCAACTGCTGACAACAAACGGGGCGCAGGTTTTGGTGTACTGTGCGGATTCAACCCAGTGGGTGGTATCGGCGGGGGAACAGCAGTTGAATCGCTGCGCCAGGGAAACTGAGGAGGATAAATGTAACAGCAATTTGGTGGATTGTCCCGATCGCGGTGATAAAATTGCTTGGAGTAATGCACCTATCCCTTACCTGATCAGTCCCCGTCGCACGGCGTTACTGACTCAGCAACCGACGCTACGCTGGAATCCGGTACCGGGGGCGACGAGTTACACCGTCACCGTAGAAGGAGTGACGCCGAAGGGTGAGGTGGTGGCAAATTGGACAACTGAGGTAAGTGAGACGCAAGTAGCTTATCCGGGGGAGTCACCGCTGAATCCCGGTGTTGAATATTTAGCCATCATCCAAGCCAACCCAGGGGCGTCATCGTTAGACGAACCGTCTCGACCGGGAGGACTTCATTTTACTGTACTCGATCACGCTCAAGCTGAGATTGTTCGCGACAAAGCCGCCGAAATTAGCCAACAAGACTGGGAAGACTCAGCCAAAGCCCTAGCACAGGTTCAGCTATATGCAGAGAACCACCTGATTGCCGCTGCGATCGCGCTTTTGGAAGAGTTAGTCGCTAGTGGGGTGGAATCAGCCCCGATTTATCGCCGTTTAGGGGAACTCTATTTAGATGAGTTGGCGCTAGTTCCCCAAGCTAATACTTACTATACCAAAGCGGTGGCGTTAGTCAATCCAAATGATTTAGAAGAACAAGCCGCCGGATTAGAGGGGTTGGCACAAACCCAGTTGGCATTAGATCAAAATGATGCCGCGATGCGTTCGTTTAATTTGGCTTTGGATGTCTATCAACAGTTAGGAGATGGGGAACGGGTGAAACAGTTAGAAACTACGTTGGAGGACTTAATCAATGAATGATAATTTTCACATCATAAACTTGTAGAGACGTTGCATGCAACGTCTCTACATAAAGAGGAGAAAACTATGTTTATAAATCAGGTATCGCATTTACTCAGAAACAACCACTCAGCCATCAAAACCATTAGCCGATGGATAGCGGCAATTGCTCTGTTCACACCCTTTAGCGGTGAATGGGTGCAAGCCCAATCGATTACGCCAGAAACCGATGGAACTGCGACAACGATTACCATTGATGGCAATCAGTTTAATATTGAAGGCAACACGCTTTCGGAAGATGGGACAAATTTATTCCATAGTTTTGAGGAATTTGGATTAGATTCGGGTCAGATTGCTAACTTTTTATCCAATCCTGAGATTAGGAATATTTTCGGGCGGGTGGTTGGCGGTGATGCTTCAATTATTAACGGGTTGATTCAGGTAACTGGCGGCACTTCTAATTTATTTCTCATGAATCCGGCGGGGATTGTGTTTGGCGCAAATGCTCAATTGAATGTCCCGGCAGATTTTACTGCGACAACAGCCACAGGGATTGGTTTTGGTGAGGGGAATTGGTTTAATGCGTTTGATGGAAATGAGTATCAGGATTTAGTGGGAAATCCCAGTGGTTTTGCCTTTGATTTTACGCAACCGGGAAGTGTGATTAATGCGGGGAATTTGGCGGTTACAGAAGGGCATAATTTAACCTTACTGGGAGGTAGTGTTATCAGCACTGGGGAATTAGCTGCACCAGGAGAAAATATTACTGTTGCGGCGGTTCCGGGGGAAAGTTTGGTGAGGATTAGTCAACCGGGAC
This sequence comes from Coleofasciculus sp. C1-SOL-03, assembly GCF_040220555.1. Classification (NCBI taxonomy): domain Bacteria; kingdom Bacillati; phylum Cyanobacteriota; class Cyanophyceae; order Coleofasciculales; family Coleofasciculaceae; genus Coleofasciculus; species Coleofasciculus sp. C1-SOL-03. The sequence continues at coordinate 28,129 of NZ_JAVJUO010000074.1, read as the reverse complement.
AATTATTGAGTTTGGAAATAGCACCGCCACGGGATAGTGAGGGGATGTTGATTCCGGTTGCGCCGTTGGATTTAGCAACGTTGCTGACGGGAAGTGATGAAACAGGGGAGACAGGGTTAAGTGTTAATCCCGATAATACAGTACAGTTAACCGAGTCTGGCGCGACTATACCAAATGAAGGAGGAATAGCGATCGCTTCTGGCACTCTTGATACATCTAATGTAGGGGCGCAAAGCCTTGCGCCCTCACCACGTATTGGCGGTGAGATTAATGTTTTAGGTAATAAGGTAGGACTCTTTAATGCCAATATTAATGTTTCTGGTACTGACGGTGGCGGGATTGTAAGAATTGGTGGCGATTATCAGGGACAAGGTACGGTTCCGAATGCCTTACGCACATTTGTCAGCAGAGATTCGGTGATTAATGCTGACAGTTTACTTGATGGAGATGGCGGTCGTGTTATTGTCTGGTCTGATGAAGTAACTGGATTTTATGGGAATATTAGCGCTCGTGGAGGGAGCGAGTTAGGAAATGGGGGTTTTGTTGAAGTATCAGGGAAAGAGTCTTTGATTTTTGATGGTTATGCAGATACATTCGCATCTAACGGAAATGCTGGTACAGTATTGCTTGACCCAGTTACATTGACGATTATTGACGCGGCTGCTGGTGGAACTCAAGATAGTAATCTTCCTGCTATATTAGAGAGCAATCCAAATATTGGTGCTAACACTGTATCCTGGGGAGCAATTAAGAACCTAGGAGTAGCTGGAAATGTTGTTTTAGAAGCAACTGGAGATATAGTTATTGCTGATGTAACTGGAACAGCAGGTGCTGGCATTACTGCGGCTGATTTGGTTGATCTGAACTGGACGACTAGCAGCCTCAGAATCACTTCAACGGAAGGTGGAATCGTATTTGCTGATACCAACGACATTATTCAGACAAAAGGTGGAGCGATTATTTTAGAGGCGTTAGGTGGAGATCTTATAGCAGGTCGCCTCACTACAGAAGGACAACTGAGACCAGGACCTGGATTTGGTGGAAATATAAGCCTTGAGGCGGCTGGTAATCTCTCTGCTGAGCAAGTAATAACAGGTTCTGGAGTTGTTTCCCTCACCAGTGGGAACAATATTAGCGTGACTAGAAATTTAAATTCTGGCACCCTGAGTACCGAGGGTGGAGATGTGATAATATCTGCGGTGGGCAATATTACTACAGGTAGTATAAATGCTATAAGTGGTGGTGCAATTGGTAACAATGGTGGCAATATTACCTTGATCAGTCGAACAGGTCGAATCGATACTGGTCGGCTCTATGCATCTTCTTCTAATAACCTTAGTAGCGGTGGCGACATTAAGCTTTCTGCCGAAGGTAATATCACCACTCGTGATATTATAGAATCAACTGGTTTTAATGGAGGAAATGTCGATATCACTAGCGAGACTGGCACTATTAGTGTAAAAGGAATCATTACTATTGGTCTCCAAAATGGGAGAGATGTTAACCTGACTTCTCTTAACGGTAGTGTTAAGGCTGGAAACATATTTACAGATGCAAGTTCTAGTAGTGGAACAGGAGGAAATATTGAAATCATTAGTGGAAACGAAATTGATACTAGGCTAGCTGAAATAAGATCTGTTCATGATGGTAATGGTAATGCGGGGAGTATTACTTTTGATGCAGTTGGTGATATTAGAACTGGCGATGTTATTAGTCGTGTTTTTAACGGAAATGGAAAAGCAGGAGATATTAAATTCAGAAGTCAAGTAGGCGTTATAAACACCACTAATGGAGGTATAAACTCTGTTAACCTTGATAGTGGTTCTGCTGGCAATATTCTATTTGATGCAGATCAAGACATTTTTGCAGGCGATATTATTGTCATCTCAAATTCGCCCACTACAACAGGAGTAAATATTACATTAATTAGTCATAACGGTAATATTCAAACTAGCTCCGGCACTCTACAGGCATCTAACCTTAAAGGCGACGGTGGCAATATTATACTCCAAACCAATGGTAGTATTATTACTGGTGGAACGGTAACAACAGCTATTGGAAATGGCGGAAATATTATTCTTGACAGTGGTGGTTCAATCGATACTAGCAATGACAGTGTAGAGTCTAATAGCATCAATGGGAATGGTGGTATAATTCGCTTTGATGCCAATGGTAACATTACCACTAACGATATTAATTCAAGTGGCAAATTGGATGGTGGCTCTATTTTCTTAAACAGTGGTGGTAGTATTAATACTACTACAGGAATTCTTAACTCTATTGGTGGCAATAACGGTGGTAACATAGTTCTCAAAGCTGCTAATGATATAAATACCTCTGATATCGCCATTCTTGTGAGTGGCTTTAATGCCAATAGTGGCAGCATTGATTTGAACAGCCGTGCTGGTAATATTGATACCACCGCAGGTGCATTGGTGGCTCCTTCTGCTAATGGTAATGGCGGTAATATCATCTTGGATGCTGCTGGCAATCTTGCTGTAGGTACTGTGAATGCTTTTTCAATCTCTGCCCAAGGTGGAGCGCTGAATTTTAGTGCTTCTGGTAATATTAGTATTACTACTGGAGAGGTGGCAACCAATAACAACACTATCATTTTTAACCGCCCAGTTAACTTAACAGGTAATGCATTGATTACTAGTGAAGATAGAGGTAACATCATCTTTAAAGACACAGTTGATGGTAATTACAATCTGAGTCTTAAACCGGGTTCTGGTACTGTGGAGTTTAATAATGTTGTTGGCAGCTCTACACCTCTAAACAATTTGCTCGTTACAGGTGATATCACCACTACTAATCCTTTAGGTGTCGATATTACTACAACCAATAACATTACTACCAACAGCATCACCTCACCAGGAGGAATTACTCTCACCAGCAGAAGCCGACACATTACTACAGACAGTCTCAACTCCTCTGCGTTTAGCGATGGCGGCGATATTACTCTTAATGCCCGTGGCAATATTACAGTAAGCCAAATCAATACCCAGAGTTTTGGTATTGGCAAGGGAGGAGATGTTGAGATCACTACTCCCAGTTTCTTTCAAGCAACTGACTTTTTCTTAGACCAAAATCAAATAAATACAAGTATTTCTACTGCTGGACGATCTGACGGTGGCACCATTATTATCCGTCACGGTGGAGAAGGCATTACTCCATTTATTGTTGGCAATGCGGATACTAATGGTACTGAAGGCGCGATTACCAGGGGAAATGCCACACCTGAGAATACAATTTTGCCGACTCAAGCATATTATTCTACTCATACACAGGATGCAGATCAGATTCAAATTATATCCATTCCTAAATCACCGTCACCCTCACCTGATCCCAATCCTCTACCTCAACCTTCTGATTCGGGATTAAATCCTGATCCGATTTCAAATCTCAGTTCTGAAACAAATCCCGATTCTGGTTCACAGACTAATCCACTAGAATCGCTTGCCCTTTTAGTTGGAGATATTTTAGGAGCTGAAACTCAAATTAATCAAGATCCAGTAACCGGAGATTATAGTTTCAATTGGACAATTCCACACAACCCAGCCCATACTCTATCCCTAAACGTCAACAATTCTCTCCCCATACTACAACAACAAGATGATATTGTCGCTGAAATCGACCAACTCTTTGAAGACCAATATGAAGACTACTTCGGTGAAAACCTCACCGATAAAAACATCACCGCCGCAAATCTGCGCGAAACCCTAAAAACCATCGAAAGTCAAACCGGACAACGAGCCGTGGTTATCTATGTTCGCGCCTTTCCCGACCAACTGCAACTCGTCTTAGTCACCCCCGACACCCCACCCATCCCCAAAACCATCCCCAATATCAACCGCCAAAAACTAGAGCAAGAATTAAAGAAATTCAACCACGCGATTAACAATAACACCAGCCACGCCTACTTACCCACCGCTCAAACCCTCTACAAATGGCTACTTGCTCCCCTAGAAAATGAAATCGAACACCTAGAAATCGATACCCTCATCTTCTCCATGGATGCCGGATTACGCCTAATTCCCCTCGCCGCCCTCCACGACGGACAACAATTTCTAGTGGAAAACTACAGTATCGGGTTTGTTCCCAACTTCAGCCTCACCGATACCAGTTATCAAACCCTAAAAGACGCTCAAGTTTTAGCCATGGGAAGAGACGACTTTTCCAATTCCACCCAAGACAATTTACCCTCTGTTCCCCTAGAATTATCCACTATTGTCGGCAACTTATGGACAGGGGAATCCTTCCAAAACCAAGACTTTACCCTCGATAACCTCCGCACTCAGCGCCGCCAAAAACCCTATAGTATCGTTCACCTCGCCACCCACGCCGACTTTCCCCCAGACGGCGGTAAAGGCGCTTACATCCAACTGTGGGACGAGAAACTAGGATTAGAGGAACTCAGACTCGTCGAATGGTACGCCCCTCCCACCGTGGAACTCTTAACCCTCAGCGCCTGTAAAACGGCGGTTGGCGATGAAAATGCCGAGATGGGATTTGCGGGTTTAGCCGTACAAGCCGGGGTCAAATCCGCCCTCGCCAGTCTTTGGAAAGTCAACGATGCTGGCACATTAGCCCTGATGACGGGATTTTATTCCCAACTACGCAAAGACGAAATTACCATCAAAGCCAAAGCCCTGCAACAAGCCCAAATTGCCATGCTGCGGGGAGAGGTGCGGATTGAATCGGGTCAACTGGTGGGAACAGATATAACCGTAAGCCTACCGCAACAGTTGAAAAACCTGAATGATTCTGAACTATCCCATCCCTATTATTGGGCAGGTTTCACCATGGTTGGTATTCCTTGGTAATTTCCCCGATTTTTGAGTCGTCGAAGACAACTTGGGGAGGAATATTCTCTTCCTCCCACTGTTTGTAAGAACGCCTATCTCCCCTGGGGCGTCCCATAACCACCATCACATCAGGAGCTTGTCTAATCCAAGGTTCTCCTTCTACCGGATACCAGAACAAATCTCCAGCCACAAAGACGTTAGGATTGTCAATAAATAGTGCGTCAATGCCACCTTGAATCGTGACAATTAGGCGAAATTGGATAGTATTGTCTGCCAAGGATTGACCGTCACTTTCGGGGTAGATGATAGGAACCGAGGTGGAGAGGGACATAGCAACAGTAGGAATGCGCGTCTTTTGTTACTGTAGCATAGCTGGTTATTTCCTCAAGTAATTTCTTTTTGCCCTCTCTCTGCCTTGGAGCAGTGGAGCATTCTACTATAGAATCTAAACGTTCAGCCCTTAGGACAAACAAGATGACGACAATTAGCCCAAAGGTTGAGGTATCAAGAGAACAGATTGCTGGGTTTTGCCAGCGCTGGCAAATTACTGAGTTTGCCCTATTTGGTTCTATCTTACGAGATGATTTTCGCCCCGATAGTGATGTGGATGTACTGGTCAGTTTTGCGCCGGAGGCTAAATGGAGTCTTTGGGACATCATTAAGATGAAAGAAGAACTGAAAACGATGTTTAGGCGGGAGGTTGATTTAGTCCAAAAGGATTGTTTACGTAATCCCTTCCGGCGTTATGAAATACTCAGCACAAAACAGGTAATCTATGCTGCCAAATAATCGAGATGCTGGCTATCTTTGGGATATGTTACAGGCGGCACGTCGTCTTCAAGACTTTACGGCTGGTTTATCCTATGAAGCTTATTTAGAGAGTATCTTGCTTCAGAGTGCCGTTGAGCGACAGTTAGAAATTCTCGGTGAAGCGGCGAGACGAATGTCAGAAGATTTCCGTCAAGCGCATCCAGAAATTCCCTGGAGTGCTATTATCGGGCAACGGAATATCATTGCTCATCAATATGATGATATTGAGCTAGAACAGCTTTGGTCTGTAGTGACTTCCGATATTCCCACGCTGATTACTCAATTAGAACCTTTGATACCACCCTTGCCACCGGAAATAGAGTAGTCCATGCGGTTGCTGAACTGTACCTGTATGGATTGAATATGGTTCGCAAAGGACAGCGTTAGCATGCCTTATTTCTAGATCAAGTTTAGGAGTTTGATGAAAATTGCTATTTTTGAAGTGTGTCGTAGTCCGGAAATTAAAAAGAAGACTGAATCCTTAATCCTATCCCACTTTTTTACCAAACAAGCGATAGACTACAAACTTTACAGTAATGATGGGATTTGGCAGGAAAAGACCATCCTGGATAAAGATTTATTTAGATTGTACTTGAAAAAGCCGGATTTTAATATCGTTCACTTGGCTATGCATGGAACGAATGATGGCTTAATTTTGCAATGGTCTAATGCGAAGACTATTGGCGAACGGGTTCCAGAGGTTATATTAACCGATTTTGATATTAGCTTGATGAGAGAATGGCAGGGAAAGGTAGTGGTTAGTGGTGCTTGTAGTTCCGCTCAACTAGCCGATTCTTTTTTGGCGGCGGGTGCAGCGGCTGTAATTGCGCCTCAATCTCCTATCCCTTGGACGAATTTAGGACTTTTTTTTAGCCTTTTCTACAAACATTTATTTTCAGGTAAAAGTTTAATATTGGCGTTAGATTTAGCCGTTTTGCGGTTTCCAGAGTATGAAAGTTATTCGGTTGTGCGTTAGTCATAAACTGTTAGGGATTTTCTGGGCGCAAGCCTTGCGCCCCTACCTGCATATTACGGTTTTCTTCATCACAGGACTTACGCAGTTACACCATAATGGACTGACACAGCTAAAATTGTGGAATAGATTTATCATTGAATCGGGCGCAAGTCTTTGCGCCCCTACAGTTTCCGGGCGTAATTCTAATTTATCCAAAAGCCCTTGGCTAATCCCACGCTGATGCGAAATAATGCAGATGCAAACTCTAATCATCAACGAGATTGTGATGACTGCATTTTTATTCATAACCGACTTAGATAACACTCAATCCAGAGGAAGAAATCGTTGATCCCAAATGGGCAGAAGCGATGGCAAGTCAGGGTTCAGGTGGTGCTTACAGGGACTTGAAGGTACTACTGGGTATAGGGTGTCGGGTATAGGGTGTCGGGTGTCGGGTGTGACAAATGACAATTTTATTACTTCCGCGTCATTGTATGCACGCCATCCCAATACTCAGGAGGCGGATTATCCTGATAATGTTTCGCCCGTTCAATGTGAATTAAAACAGGTTTGTCATGGGGTTCTAGTTCATACGCTTCTTCAAAATATATAATCGCCTTGGCAAAGTCACGATTCATGTATGCCTGACGCCCTTTGGCATACAGAGCTAAAAATTGGTGCGTCTGATCATTAAGAGGCGTGTCGATATCTTGAATCAAATGATAAATGCTCACCGCTTGGTTTTTCCCCTTCACCCGAATTTTATCTAATTCCCGCACCCAAACGTTATGACGACACAGGTTATAGGTGTACTCACTAATAATAATATCGCAGCCATACTCTTTCGTAATACTTTCTAAGCGAGCGCTAAGATTCACACCATCTCCGATAACCGTATAATCCATACGTTTGTGAGAACCAATATTACCCGACACCACTTCCCCCGAACTAATGCCAATCCCAATATGAATCAAGGGTTGGCGATTTCGCATCCGAGGTTCGTTAAACTTGGCTAAACGCCAACGCATATCTAATGCCGATTGTACCGCCATCCAGCCATGATTTTCTTTTAACGCCAAGGGAGCGCCAAACACTGCCATGAGCGCATCGCCAATAAATTTATCTAAGGTTCCTTTATGCTCAAATACTGATTCCACCATGGTTTCAAAGTATTTATTCAGCAGGGATACCACTTCCGATGCGCCCAAGTTTTCGGTTAAGGTTGTATACCCACGAATATCGGAAAATAAAATCGTGACATCCTTTTTACTTCCCTGCATCAATGCATCTTCACCCAATGCCAAGACTTCATCAGCTACCTCTGGCGTCATGTAACGATACATGGTGGTTTTCAGCCGTTTTTCACGACTAATATCTTCCAGAACCACTAAACCGCCGCGCACCGTTCCTTGGGGATTGGTTAAGGGATTGACGGTTAAATTAATACTGCGTTCAATCGGTTGAACTTGGGTTTTAGAGAGGTAGGGAGAAGACTGAGACTGATCCGGGGGTTCATTCCACAAACTATAGGTCTTGGGGTCATCACTTCGAGGAATGGCTAGGAGATAAATATGAGTATCATCCTGGGATTGAAAATAGGGGGGACTATTCGGCAGTTCTATCTCCTCCAGGGGACATTGAAATAGACCGACCATTAAATTTTGTTCAGGAAGGTAATGCTTCGTTCCAGTAGTGAGACTATCTTGTAACCGGACTTGCAGATGTTCAATCGGCACAACTTCCCAGACGTAACGATGGGTGAGTTTTTCCTCCCACAACTTGCGGTTGCGATTATTCAGTTGCTCTAAAGGACACCCTAATAAACCCAGCGCTGCATCATTAATCGTGACGATTCGTCCCTGCATATCAGTAGAGATTACCGCATCAGACAGGCTTTGCAGGATGTCTTTTTGATATTGTTTTTCAATCAGAACATTCTCAAACAGCTTGGCATTTTCCAAGGCAATTCCAGCTTGAATATTAAATGCCCGCATAAACTCTTCATCGGACGTAGAGAAGCTGCCTTGATTTTTATTAATCAGTTGCGTCACCCCAATTAATTCCCCCCCGGAGTTAAACACGGGCATACAGAGAATATTGCGGGTGACATAGCCGGTTTTTTTGTCCGTTGTTGGATCAAAGCGAGGGTCTTTATAGGCATCAGCAATATTCAAGGGTTGACCCGTAGACGCCACATACCCGGCAATTCCTCGATTCGCCGAAATCCGGATTTCCATCATCTCTTTGCCATCTGCTGTGGCGACTTTACTCCACAGTTCCCCATTATCTTTACTAAGCATAAATAAGGTAGAGCGGTCAGCTTGCATTAACTCCCGCGCTTGATCCATAACTAGACGCAGTGTGGCTTCTAGGTCTAAACTTTGACCCAGGTACTGAGTTGCCTTGAGCAAAGCCGCAGCACCGCGTTGGTTACGGGCTGCCATGTAGAAAGATTGGCAGGTTTCTAGGATAATGCCGATAGACGCGGCAAAGTCTCGGAAGCACTGTTCATCTTCTTCGTCAAAGGGTACACCCCCCGCTTTATTCAATAGCTGCACGACGGCGACAATCTTTTTATTACTGCTGACAATGGGGATACATAACAGTGAATTGGTATGATAACCGGGAGATTCGTCAACTTCGGGATTAAAGAGGGGGTGATTATAGGCTTCGGTGATATTCAGGGATTCGCCCGTCGTCGCTACATGACCGACTAAACCCACATTTAGAGGAATGCGAATTTCCTTGGTCGCCTTGTCTTCACCGGAAGGAACTTTTGCCCACAATTGATCTTTGTCACCATCAACCAGGAAAATCGTTGTGCGTTCGGCTTGCAGGAGTTGACCGATTTTCAGGGTAAACGCCTCCATCACCTGCTCCAGCATGGTTTCTAGCGCTTCATGGTTAATCATTTCCAGCGCTCGCAGAAATTGCTGAAATTCAGCGGTGATGAAATCCAGTAAGCAAATAAATTCGGGAAGGGATAGGTCTTTAACTCGATGAGTTAGGACGCTTGTGCGATTGAGTTGGGTTAACTGAGTCAATGTAGCAAGAACGCTACCAGCATTAGACAGTGTCATAGGATTCGCTGTTGAACAGCTACTTGTGGCTCTGGCTGTCAGACGCGCTCTTATGCACGTCGGGTGTCAGGATGGAGTCGGGGTCAAATAGGCGCAGTGAAATCAGTGATAATTGAAAAACGCTTCCGTTTTCAGCTAGTTTAGACCAATCTCAATTCTAAACAAATTTATCATCAGGATTCAGGTGACTAAGTAGGGGCTGCTGAATAAGTCTGGTGGTGGGGAGAGGCAATAGGGAATAGGGAATAGGCAATGGGCAATGGTTTCCACAGACAAATCCCCGACTTCTGGGAGAAGTCGGGGATCTTGCTTAAGGCTGTACCTCAAGTACTACAAACGAATCTCGGCTTTGACTAAATCAGTACCCGCCCGTTCGAGATGGAATCCCACTTTTTCTGCTACCTTCTGCATCGGCACATTTTCTGCCAGAATATCAGCGGTGATCCGAGTGAGTTTCTCTTGACGCCCTACTTGGATAATGCGTTTCAGTAATTCTGTGCCTAAGCCGCGACGCTGGTAGGGGTCACTAATTAACATGGCGAATTCCCCTTCATTAATCCCATGCATCTTGCTCAATCGCGCCACGCCCAAGATTTCATGTTCTCCAGTTTGCGGATTTTTATAGTCCGCCACCAGTGCCATTTCCCGATCATAGTCGATAAAGCAGATGCGGGTTAACCGTTCATGGGCAATCCGGCGACTCAGCTTCATTAAGCTGAAGTAACGCAAATAGACACTTTCCTCCGATAGCGTCTGGTGGAATTGCACGATTAAGGGTTCATCCTCTGGACGAATCGGACGAATCGTCACGGGCGTGCCATTATTAAGCTGCCATGGCGTAACATACTGCCGAGGATAGGGACAAATCGCGGTTTTGGGCAGTTGGTTTTCCTCAACATCGAGATCATGGAGGATAATCCGGGCATCTAGGGCAATGAGTCGATCTGAAGACGCTTGCAGGGGATTGATATCAATTTCTTTGATCCAACGCTGTTCAATCACCAACTGACTAAAGCGAACCATAATCTGCTCAAGTTCGGCTAAATCAATGGCTTGACGTCCCCGCACCCCTTTGAGTGCCTTATAGATTTGCGTCTGTTCGATCATCCGTCGCGCCAGGGTAGTATTCAGAGGCGGTAGGGCGATCGCCCGATCCTTGAATACCTCAACTAACTGTCCCCCAGACCCAAACACTAACACCGGTCCAAACTGCGGATCAACGATGCTGCCAACAATCAGTTCATAGGCACCATCCTGGCGCACCATTTCCTGCACCGTAACACCCAGGAAATGTTCAGCGCCGACTTTCTCCGTCACCGTGGATTTGATTGTGTTATACGCCCAGCGCACTGCATCGTCATCGGTGAGATTCAACTGCACCCCACCTACATCGGTTTTATGGGTAATCGTTTCCGAGAAGAGTTTCAACACCACCGGGTATCCCAGGGAATTTGCCCAATTCACCGCATCCTCTTCCGTTTTTGCCACCCCTGTATGCACAATCGGGATATTATAGGCAGCGAGCAGTTGTTTCGATTCCAACTCGGTCAGAATCGTCCGTCCTGCCTTGCGTGCCGTTTCAATCATCTTTTGGGCAAGGGCGCGATCGGGTCCGGTTTCTTCGGATGAGGGTAGAATCGGCGTTTCGTAGATTCCACTCAGGTTGTAGCTGTACTGCCACATTAAATTAAATAACCGCGCCGCATCATCGGGGTAGGGATAGGTGGGAATGCTAGCACGGTTGAGTAAGGTTTCCCCAGTTTTGGTTTCTGATCCCCCCATCCAACTGGCAAACACGGGTTTCCCGGCTTTCTGGGCATAGGGTTTTAACTGTTCGGCAATCTGGGTGGGATCAGTCATGGCTTGGGGCGTGAGAATCACCAACAAGCCATCACTATTGGGATCTTCAACCGCAATATCTAGGGCTTTGGTATAGCGATCGGGGTCAGCATCACCGAGAATATCAATGGGGTTGCCATGACTCCAATGGCGGGGCAGGATTTCGTTAAGGGCAGTGACTGTTCCCTCCGAGAGTTCTGCCAATGCACCCCCGGCACTAATTAGGGCATCCGTTGCTAACACCCCTGGTCCCCCGGCATTGGTAATAATGGTTAAGCGAGGTCCTTTGGGACGACGAGGTTGTTTTGCCCACACCTCCGCCATATCAAACAGTTCAGAGATGGTATTCACCCGCACCACCCCACAACGGCGGAAGGCGGCATCCAGGACATTATCGCTTCCGGCTAAAGACCCCGTATGGGAGGCGGAGGCTTTCGCAGCAGCTTCGGTGCGCCCAGTTTTAATCACAATAATCGGCTTGGTTAATGCCACTTCCCGCGCGGCGGAGAGGAAGGATCGGGCATCACCAATGGATTCCATATAAATGACGATGCTATGGGTATGGGGATCATCACCGAGATAGTAAATCAAATCCCCCCAACTCACATCCATCATTGAACCAATGGAAATAAAGGCACTAAAACCGACATTTTCCCAGAAACTCCAATCGAGGACAGCGGTACATAATGCCCCACTCTGACTAATAAATGCCAAATTCCCCGGACGCGCCATCGTACTGGCAAAGGTAGCATTTAACCCCGTGCGTGGACTCATTAAACCCAGGCAATTGGGACCAATAATTCGCAACTTGCCCCGGGCGGTTTCCAGAATTTGTTGTTCTAACTCAACTCCCTTTGGACCAATTTCTTTAAATCCGGCTGAAATAATAATCGCGCTTTTGACGCCAACCTCAACACATTCTTGGACTACGCCCGGTACTAGAGGGGCGGGTATGGCGATGATCGCCAAATCCACGGGATCGGGAATGTCTTTAATGCTGGAATAGGCGGGAATCCCTAGGACACTATGGCGTTTAGGATTCACGGGAAAAATGGTTCCCCCGAAGGGATTACTCATTAAATTCCACAGCAGGGTTCGCCCCACACTTCCCTCTTTATCTGTCGCCCCAATCACAGCAACGGTATCGGGGGTAAAGAAAGAGTGCAGCGGTTGACGTTCGGAACGCAGAATATCGTAAGCTGGATCGGTGGTTGGTTTAAGTGGCTTAACCATTGTTTTGTCCTTTTAAGCGCTTGTCGGAAGACAACTCGAAACGTTACGGTTAAATTCACATCATTGAACGGACTGAAGTCTAGTGTTCTCCCTGATAATCTGCCATCTGAGGGGGGAAGGTGGGGATTTGAAGTTTTACCCTTCAGTTAGTTCGAGGGTATGGCGCGTGAATTAACTCACCCTCTCCCCTATCTCCCAGACGTGCCATGGCACGTCTCTACACCCCCATCTCAGTGCAACCTGATGATAATCGAGGTGGTGATTCCCCTGGTATTGCCAACAGGCGATGAATATGAATGAGGGCGTCAGTAACTCCCTGTTGGGCAATGGGTGAGAGGGTTTCGCCAAACTCGAAGTCAACAGCGGGAATCGTAACCAGCCAAGCGGCAGGAGAATGACCATAGAGGGCTTGGGCTAATGCTAACAGCGATCGCGGATCACAATGATGCCCGCAGGGAACCGTATCCGCATCCCCCGATTGTAGGGAAATGACTTGCACCAAGGCTTTCTCTGGGGAAACGTCCGAGATCGGATAAGCATCCACAAAGATAGCCCCATCCACGCTGGCTAAGGGTTCTGCCAATTCTGGAGTCAGTTGGTGCAGGGAGTGCGATCGCACCCCACAGCATCCCCATTCTTGCACCTCCATTGCCACAATTTGACCGACACCGTCATCCCGCCGCAGTGTATTCCCATAGCCAATCACTAGATGGTGGTCATTTGTCATTGGTTGTATGTCCTTGTGTCAGGGTTTGCAGGAGATTTACAGATGATGTCCACTGACTGAACTTAGCAGTATTCTAACTGGACTTCTTTTTTGTGATTTTGCAAATACTTCACTACCTCTTCTACTAAATTTCGGCGGATGGAAATGTTTTTGGGTAACAGCGGATTTTGGTAAAATTCGTTAATTTTCTGCCCCACCAAGAAGAGTACCGAATCCGCCATCAAGATTTCCTTAGCCAGAAGCGCCGCACCATTGCGGTCAGTCGGTAAGCGATCGATATCACATTTACATTTTTTTAAGATTTCTAGGCTTTTGGAGATCGTTAATATCCCTTCGGTTACCAGGTCAATTTGGCTTAACTTACCAATCGGCGGCAAATCCGGTCGCATCGTGGCAATATCCATTTCTACCTCTTCGCCCAGATATTTACCCACAATATTCCCGGTGGTGCCGCCACAGATTACTTTTCTGCCCTCAAAGTTTAATAAGCGTTCCACATAAACCTGATCGTGACGTTGATCCAGAGGCGGACCCGTAAAAATCATTAACTCATTACGCTTCCGCACACAGAGACCCACAAACGTGGCATCATCCCCAATTTTCCCTTGATAAAGGTTGTGCGTTTCACCAATCACTTTACGGACAATATTACGGGCTGTGTAGGTATCCCGAATATATAAGCTTTCGATGTATTTGGCAATATTTTCCCAGCCCCAGCCAAAATTTAAGACCGCACCCAGCCCCGCATACAAGACGCCATCACTAATCGCCCCCAGAAAATCCCCCCGTTCTAACTGCCCTTCGGAAATGACAATTTCTTTATCCAGAATTTTCTCCGTTCGGGTTTCCACGGGGACAGGTTTTCCTTTCCGGAAATGAAAAATTGGCGGGTTATCAAAGTTGATAACTTTAAATTGATTCGTTGGGTGATGAATCCGAATAATCGTAAACGTAGCGTAAGCAATTTTCCGGACACTACAAATCGGCAACGTACCAATCACCGTTTCAATTACCTCGGTTAGAGGCAGATCGGCATTCAACATGGTGATCAAGATTTCCGTCGTCAGGGTTGCCAGAATATTCGCCTTGACACCACTGCCCAACCCATCGGATAAAACAATCGTCGTTTTATCCTTCGTCTTGATAAACTTAACCTGGTCACCACACAGTTCCTCTCCCTTTTTATTTAAGCTTAAATCATAGATATCCAGAAAATTATCACGACTCATAAGCTTTTATATTATAGTGTTAAACGACTACTCCCCCTGCTCCCAGACGTAGCATGCTACGTCTCTACATTGCTCCCCCTGCTTCCCCTGCTCCCCCTACTTCCCCTGCTTCCTAACCTATTTTCTACCCCATCTCCTGTTCCACCATTTGAATAATCTTCAATAGACTCACCTTCGTCGTTGCTGTTGTTTCTCCCAATATTCCCGCAATTTCTTGAACCACTTTCATTTGATTATCTACAACCTCATTAACCTTTTCCACCGTTTCCCGCTTAACTTTTATCAATTCTCGCTTACGCTGTAACTCATAACTCATATTCACCAAAATAGCTGCAATTATATTTTCCTCTTTAATCGGAAAAATAACTTCTCTGACATAAAGTTGGTGATTAGCGTACTCTTTTTCCTTCCCCTGAATCACCTCATCATTATCCCAGACTCGTTGAAAATCGCTGACATCTGTCAAAATAGAGGAGGCGGACTCACCAATAGCCGCCTCCTGTTCCACATTAAACATTTTGCAAAAGGCAGGATTCACTAGCTTGATTGTCATATCTTTATCCACGACAATCAAACCGTTGGGATCATACCGCCACAATAATTCCCACAAACTCTTATCGTTATTCGTCATAGTATTTATTGATCAAGGTGCTATTGCCAGGTTAAGTGAAACTTATTGTTCCCTGTTCCCTGTTCCCTGTTCCCTGTTCCCTCTCCCTAGACATCATTGAATACAGGGCAGAATCTCTTGTTTAAACTTTTGCTCAACATTGTTAGCATTGATATTGACAAAGAATTTATCCTTAAACTTCATCACAATACCAGCGCTACAGGTCTCCAAACAAAAGGAACCCTTTAATTCAACTTTATCCTCCAAATTGTAGGTGCTAATCAACTCCTGAATTTTGGGTAATACTTCATAAACACCCAATTGATGACACGCTGAACCCATACATAAATAGAGATTTTCTTTCCCGTCCATAGTCTACACCTCAATCTTACTGCACGTTCAGCCCCTGTCTTTGAAAGATGTCCATAACCTGCTGCACCTGTTGGGGCGTTGGCGAGGGTGTGTCTTTAAGCTGATAGTCATACCCTAGCTGTTGCCATTTATATTCTCCCATTTTGTGAAACGGCAGAACTTCTACGTTTTCCACATTGCCCAAGCTAGAGACAAACTGGGCTAATCCCTCGATACTCTCTAGGTTATCGGATAAATTGGGAACTAGGACAAAGCGAATCCAGGTTGGCTTTTGAATCTCACTCAGATACTGGGCAAACGCGAGTGTGGGTTCTAGGGAAACGTTGGTAATCTTAAAATAAATTTTGGGATCAAAGGATTTGATGTCCAACAAGACCAAATCGGCATGATCCAGCACAGGTTTAGCCACATCCAAATTGACATAACCCGACGTATCTAGGGCGGTATGAATCCCTTGGTCTTGGCAACGTCGGAAAATTTCGCGGACAAACTCCGGTTGCATCAAGGGTTCACCCCCTGTTATCGTAACGCCGCCGCCAGAAAAGCGCATGTAGGAACGATACTTTGGAATCTGGGTCATCAGTTCATCAACCGTAACCTCCTGACCTTCACGAATGCAGCGGCTATCCGGATTGTGACAATAGAGACAGCGCAGCGGACAGCCTTGGGTAAAAATAACAAAGCGGATACCCGGACCATCCACTGTACCGCAGCTTTCTATGGAGTGAATGCGTCCAGTTACAGAGGTTTTGGGAGTGGCGATTGGGGATTGAGAAATTGATGATTGCATTACCATAGTTCAAATGTTGAGTTTGTAGGGGCGGGTTTGATGACTATCGTTTACGAAACACCTAGATGTAACTAAACCCGCCCGTGTGTAGGGGCGGGTTTGATGACTATCGTTTACGCAAGCACCCAGATGTAACTAAACCCGCCCCGACTTGATTCGAGGAAACCTGGTGCGTGATCCTTCGCCTTGTCGTGTTAGCTGGTGGGCAATGCCCACCCTACGCTATATCTAGGATTTCGGCGAACCAAAACTATTGCACCTAAATCCGTTCGTGGAATGTGCGATTAATCACATCCAGTTGCTGTTCCCGGGTTAACTTAATAAAGTTCACCGCATAACCCGATACCCGAATCGTTAATTGCGGGTATTTCTCCGGATGATCCATCGCATCCAGCAGAGTATCGCGATTGAAGACATTGACGTTGATGTGATGACCTTCGTCATGGAAATACCCATCCAGCATTCCCACTAAATTAGTCACCTTCGCATCATCCGTCTTACCCAACGCTTGGGGGACAATGGAGAAGGTATAGGAAATCCCATCTTGGGCATGTTCATAGGGGAGTTTCGCCACTGACGCCAAGGCTGCGATCGCGCCATTGCTATCACGACCATGCATCGGGTTCGCACCCGGGGCAAAGGGTTCCCCAGCTTTGCGCCCATCCGGGGTACTTCCGGTCTTCTTCCCGTACACTACATTGGAGGTAATCGTCAGAATCGACTGGGTAGGAACAGCGCCGCGATAGGTCTTATTCTTGCGGACTTTATCCATAAACGCTTTCACCAGGTTGGCAGTAATCTCATCGGCTTGATCATCATTATTGCCAAACTTGGGATAATCTCCTTCCACCTGATAGTCTACGGCTAAACCTTGATCATTGCGGATGGCTTTCACCTTGGCATATTTAATCGCCGATAACGCATCGCCAACCACCGACAACCCAGCAATCCCACATGCCATTGTCCGATAAACATCCCGGTCATGTAGCGCCATTTCCAAACGCTCATAACAATATTTATCGTGCATGTAGTGGATCACATTCAAGGTATTGACGTAGAGTTTCGCCAACCACTCGATCATTTGGTCGAATTTCCCGATCACCTCGTCATAATCGAGGTACTCTGAGGTAATCGCTGCCAGTTCCGGACCGATTTGTTCGCCCGCTTTTTCATCCTTACCGCCATTAATCGCATAGAGTAAGGCTTTCGCCAGGTTAACCCGTGCGCCAAAGAACTGCATCTGCTTGCCAATCGGCATTCCCGATACACAGCAGGCAATGCCATAATCATCACCATAGTGCGATCGCATCAGGTCATCGTTCTCGTATTGAATCGAACTGGTTTCCACGGATACCTTGGCGCAGAACCGCTTAAAGTTCATCGGTAGCCGTTCTGACCAGAGAACGGTTAAATTCGGTTCCGGTGCAGGACCCAAGTTATAAAGCGTATGCAAGAACCGGAAACTCGTCTTCGTCACCAACGGACGACCATCTTCACCCATTCCGCCAATGGCTTCGGTTACCCAAACCGGGTCACCGGAGAATAGTTCATTGTAAGCTGGTGCCCGCAGGAAGCGCACCATCCGCAGTTTCATCACGAAATGGTCAATTAATTCCTGCGCCTCGGATTCGTTCAGCGTGCCGTTATTTAAATCCCGTTCAACGTAAATATCTAGGAACGTAGACACCCGTCCCAAAGACATCGCCGCACCATTTTGTTCCTTCACCGCACCCAAATAGCCAAAGTACGTCCACTGTACCGCTTCTTGGGCAGTTGCCGCCGGACGGCTAATATCACAGCCATAGCTAGCTGCCATGTCTTGCAGTTCGTTTAGCGCCCGGATTTGTTCAGAAATTTCTTCCCGTTGCTGAATAACGGACTCATCAATCGCATCGAATTCCAGAGACTCTTGCTGTTGTTTTTTATCCGCAATTAAACGGGTGATTCCATATAGTGCAACCCGGCGATAGTCACCAATAATTCGACCCCGACCATAGGCATCCGGTAACCCCGTAATGATCCCAGAATGTCGCGCCTTCCGCATTTCCCGCGTATAGGCATCAAACACCCCATCATTATGGGTTTTGCGATAGTTGGTGAAAATCTCTTCCGTTTGGGGATCAAGCTGATAGCCGTAAGCTTCCAGGGATTTCTTGACAACTCGGATACCACCCAAGGGCATAATTGCCCGTTTTAACGGTTTATCGGTTTGGACGCCGACAATTTGTTCCAGGTTTTGATCAATATAACCCGGTGCATGGGCAGTGATACTGGTGGGGACTTTGGTATCGACATCTAAAATACCCTTTTCCCGCTCTTGCTGCATTAAATCGCAGACTTTTTGCCAGAGTGTTTTCGTCCGTTCCGTTGCTCCGGCAAGGAAAGAGTCGTCTTGTGTGTATGGGGTATAATTCTTTTGGATGAAATCCCGGACATTAATTTCATTCGTCCATTTACCGGGATTAAAATCCTGCCATTGTTCGCATAAAACACTAGCTGTCTCATGCTTTTGTGTAGATGTGTTAGGTTCAATTGTCCCAACCATAGGCATTATTTACCTCTTTTTTTGTGCAAAGTTTTGAACGTTAGACGTAGCCCTGACCATTCTTGTTTAGACGGTTTGGTCAACAGTCTAAGGTGATTGTGGTTCTGCTAAAAACTCGTAGCGTTTTATTTGTACCTCAGGCTCTTGACTCTAGTCATGGGTCTCTAGGAAGAACAGTAAGGTTGATCCTAACTAAATCTATTCCTTGCGGTCTATTTAGCCTGGACATTTACCGCTCTCTCTAACTGTCTATCTCTATCGTAACTCCATGGATATTAAATCAGCAAATTTTGGAGAAGTCAATCTACTGCTTTACAAATATTTTTAATGTCAAGGTAGGTTGATTTTTCCAGAACCTGTGGGGATAATACTACCCATTCCAATCCGTTTAGTGTTACAATAGGAGAATATTTTTTAAAAGTGGAAATAACTCCCCTCGCCCAAGAAGGGTATCTGGTGAGGACTGGAGCTTGAGTTGACACAGATGACGTTGATGCCCTACATCCTTATCTATAGGTAATCCAGGTTCAGGAAAATCCAGGTTAGCCCAAGATGTGGCGCTCTGTTGGGCAGAGAAATCCACAAAAACAATTCCCTGTCTGATAGAATGGCACAATTATGCCCGCGATCGCACCCCACCCCAAACGCTACAATAACCCCCTCTCTTGACCTGGAGCGCTTTCCCTCTGCGTCCTGGAGCGTTACCCGATCAACGTTATCGAATTCACCCCTAACTCCTCAACACTTCCCTCAACTCACACCCACCCCATCTCCCTAGAAGACTGGATGGAAAATCCCCCCATTGGTACAGAATGGGTCAATGGCGAATTAATCGAAAAACATTGATGAACGATTAGACTAGAGTGACTAAAATAATTTTGAGTTGAGCTATTGACAAATACAGTAGTTTTCGGGAATAATTACTTTATAATGGGAAAATGTGCCCGCCTATAGGGTCGAATTTCATCCTGATTCAATACAAGTTGAGTGAAATCACGAGTTTCTGGTTATCCCATCAGTAATAGAGCAAATTGTCCTAACGCCGAACAACGCCTCGGAATCAGTTAAAGCGTCAGAACTTGCCAAAAATGTGGATGCGATACGTTCTCTTCGGAACAGCCTCCGCCAACGCGCGTTGGCGAACTCATTCGAGTAACGTCCAATTTAGGCGACTTTCAGCGTTCAATTGTCCCGATGCCGCAAGTCCCTTAGAGCGCCAATTGGCACGTCCAGAAAAGAGGACACAGATTTTTTTTGACCTGAAACTGACACATCTGCATCAGACTGAAAGGCTATAATCTGAATGACGCAACCCTTCGACTTCGCTCAGGGTATCAGGAAGAGGAACCAAGGACGTATGGCATGGACGCCGGGACACCCGTTAAAAAAGCGCCCCTTTGTGGTGGATTGTGTCCTAGGGGAGGGCGGATTCGGAATCACCTACAAAGTCCATCATCAGTTCCTCGACCAGGATTTTGTGATTAAAACGCCCAACGCCCGTCTAATAAATGACCCCGATTATCCCAAATATCTGAACCGCTTTATTCAAGAAGGACAGCGAGTCGCTAAAATTTGTCATGACCCCCATCCCCATATTGTCCGGGTGACGGATTTGTTTGAAGAGGCGGGAACTCACTGTCTGGTCATGGATTATGTGCCTGGGGAGAGTTTATGGAAATACGTGCAGAATCAAGGCGCGTTGTCAGAAGCCCAGGCGGTGCGATATATTCGCCAGATTGGGGATGCGCTGCGTGTGGTGCATCAGGCGGGATTAGTGCATCGGGATGTGACACCCCTGAATATTATGGTGCGGAGTCCGGAAAAAGCGGTATTAATTGATTTTGGCATTGCCAAGGGATTAATCCCCACCACGAGTACAACCACGGATAAAGCAGGAAATCAGGGATTTGCTCCCTATGAACAGATTGGATTAGGGAGTCGAGAGGTTACGGTTGATGTGTATACCTTAGCGGCGTCCTTATATTATGCGGTGACAGGTCAGCGTCCCGTTGGTTCCTTGGGGCGTAAGCTGTTTAATGCAGAATTAGTACCACCGCAACAAATTATTTCTGGGTTAAGTGATGCCACGAACCAGGCTATTTTATCGGGAATGGCATTAGAAGCGAAAAACCGCCCCCAATCAATAGAAGCATGGTTGGCGTTATTAACGTTTGAACCGCCAATTATCCTGTCGGTGACATCTCCATCAGTTGAGATTTCAGCCACGGTTCAACCTGACTTTTCACGTCATGGGGAAAAATCAACATCAAACCTAATCCCCCAGCCCCCTGGGGAGAATTCAAAGCCTCTCTCCTTGCAGGAGAGAGGTTTGGAGAGAGGTTTTCCAGATCCCGTGAAAAGTAAGACGGTTCAGCCGGCAAAAACTGCCAAAACCCTACCCGTGTCAGCCTTTGACTTTGAGGTGGTGACGGTGGAGGTTAAATCGGGGTTGTTGGGGAAAAAACTAACGCTGAATCGTCGCACTCATCAGGCGTACCATTACATTGAAACCCTTGGCGATGTGCCTCTGGAAATGGTGGCGATTCCGGGGGGTACATTCCAAATGGGTTCGCCAGAGACTGAGGAAGGACATAAGGATAATGAAAGTCCTCAGCATTGGGTGACGATTAAACCCTTTTTCCTGGGGAAATACCCCATCACTCAGGCGCAATGGCAAGCCGTGGCTCATTTTCCCAAAGTTGAGCGAGAACTTGACCCTGACCCCTCTGAATTTAAAGGAGAAAACCGTCCTGTAGAGCGGGTATCATGGTATGATTGTGTGGAGTTTTGTGCGCGATTATCGCAGTACACAGGTTGGAACTACCGACTTCCTAGTGAGGCGGAATGGGAATATGCCTGTCGTGCTGGAACAACAACACCGTTTCATTTTGGTGAGACGATTACTACCGATTTAGCTAACTATAAAGGTAACTATATTTATGGTGCAGGTGTTAAGGGCAAGTATCGTAAGGAAACCACTCCCGTGGGCAGTTTTCAAGTCGCGAATGCCTTTGGCTTGTACGATATGCATGGAAATGTGTGGGAATGGTGTCTTGACCAGTGGCATGATAGCTATGAAGGTGCGCCGTCAGATGGTCAAGCTTGGATAATTGATGATGATAATGATAATCATTGTCGGCTGTTGCGCGGTGGTTCGTGGTTCTACAATCCCAGGGGCTGTCGTTGTGCGGCTCGCGGCAGGAAGACCCCAGACTTCAGGCACGGCATCCTCGGGTTTCGGGTTGTCTGTGGTGCGGCGTGGACTCTTTAGCACTTGACACTTTTGCCCTTTTGTCCTGTTCCCTATTCTCTTTTCCCTCTTCCCGCCTGCGGCGGGTCGATTTTTTTCAACAGCTAAGTTCGTAGTTGCGCTGTCTTCGCCATCAACGCTTGTATCGCTTCCTACTGGCATGGTACAGATAAAATCGTGATATAGATATTACCATAAAATCGGGCGCACGTCAGATGTAGGTTGGGTAGAGCGTAAGCGTTACCCAACAGGTTCTATGGAGAGTTGGGTAAGTCGTCGGACTTTCATTAAAGTTAACGGTTGAGATTAGGCAATAAGCTGTTTGGCATTTAAACCTTAATATCAATAATGGCGAAAGCCGTGTAGTGCGTTAAGCGAAGCCATGCCGCAGGCTTTGCATCTTGCTCGCTACTAATACCCCATTTAAATGCATGACAGCTTAAACTAGAAAAACTCTGCCAGAAACCGGATTAAAAACTACTTGGCTAAATCGAGGAAACCCCCATGTCTAGTAACATCCAAATCCATCCCCTAATCACCACCAATAAACCGCAAATTCTAGCCATTTCTGCAAAGTATGGAGCGTATAACATACGACTATTTGGTTCCTATGCCAGAGGGGAAGCAACAAACAATAGTGATATTGATTTTTTGATGGATATGGAAACAGGAAAAAGCTTATTGAATCGCATTGCCCTTAAACAAGAACTCGAAGACCTACTCGGTAAAAAAGTAGACATCGCCAAGCCAGAAAACCTGCATGAATCAATACAATCCCAAATCCTTAAAGAAGCTATTCCTTTATGAAAAATCAAATTCTTTACCTAACCAATATCCAAGACTGTATTCAAGCCATTGAGAATTACACCCATGAAGGTAAACAAGCATTTTTCACCAATAAAATGATGCAAGATGCCGTGATTCGTAATTTGGAAATCATTGGCGAAGCGACAAAACGACTTTCCGAAGAAATTATTACAAACTATCCGAATGTTCCCTGGCGACAAATGGCAGGGTTAAGAGATGTATTAATCCATGACTACCTTAAAGTAGATTTGGAAGAAGTTTGGCTAGTAGTAGAAACAGATATTCCACCTCTAAAAGTCCAAATTCAACAAATTCTCGACACTCTCACTACCTAAATGAATAGGGACATGAATTATAGTAATCGCCATAGCGGTTATGACGCATCATTTGGTAGAGATGTTCCGGCGGAACGTCTCTTCACGCTATATTTTTGGGAAAGTTATACTATCAAGTTTAGAGGTGTTAAATCGGGCGCACGTCGGTGCGCCCCTACTGTTCTGAATCCGGGTCAATACCCATCGCTCTTAATCGTTCTGCCAATCTTGCCGCTTTTTGCTCGGCTTGTTCAGCGCGTTGGCGTTCTTGTTCGGCACGTTGACGTTCTAATTGGGCGCGTTCTTCACCAATTAACAAAAGATTGCCTTCATTATCCCACCAACGCAGCCAATATTGGGTTTGATTTTGATACGTCCCCTGCCAAAGTCCCAGTTCTACTCCTAAGGGTGTAATCGGATAGTGACCCCGTTCATTGGGTTGTAATTTTTGATAGGAAAAATTCAGTAAATTATAAACTTCTAGCTTTCTAGTTTTGATTTCAAAAATGCCATAGTAGGGAATGCGGATAATCCGTTCATAAACCCAGAATTTACCCGGTTTCGTAGTTTCTCCTTCAGCGGAAACCGATAAGGGTGTCGTATCCCGTTCCTCATCCCCATTCCCACTGGCAAATTCTAAAGCAATCATCGGTGCCATTAATTCCCGCCAGAGAACATAAGAACGGCGAATTTCACCATTCAGTAATGGGGGAACATTAGGAACATAGAACCAATCGGGCGCTTCTGCACCTTTTTCTGGGGGGTCAGTTTCGCGCCAATAAATACCGCAGTCTTGTCCAATGGCATATTCTCCATCGGGATGGAGTTGCTGCAAAACTGAACCAATGGAATCGGTCAAAATGATACTTTGAGGATGTTCTTGAAATGTCATTTGTCATTCGTCATTGGTCATTCGTCATTGGTCATTGGTCATTTGTCATTAGTCATTTGTCATTTGTCTTATGGTCGGGGCGGGTGTAGTGGCGTGGCACACCTAAAATGGTAGATTAGAATTGTAGGGGCGCAAGGCTTGCGCCCAGTTTAAACGTAAAATCTATTCCACAATTTTAGCTGTGTCAGTCCAGTAGGGTAGCGTAACGCACCATTTCAAAAGATAGTAGTGAAACCCGTCCCTACACATAGACGCGCCATGGCACGTCTCTTGATGATTCTATCTCCCTACCTGGATATCAACCTGTCACCACAAAATTAACCAGCTTTCCAGGTACAACAATCACCTTTTTCACCGTCTTACCTGTGATATAACGCTGGGCAACCTCTGACTCCCTGGCGT
The DNA here is from genome assembly GCF_040220555.1 of Coleofasciculus sp. C1-SOL-03. NCBI lineage: Bacteria > Bacillati > Cyanobacteriota > Cyanophyceae > Coleofasciculales > Coleofasciculaceae > Coleofasciculus > Coleofasciculus sp. C1-SOL-03. Next base: position 3,466 of record NZ_JAVJUO010000074.1, on the reverse strand, counting down.
ACTGTTCCAAGGCTGATTTATCGGAATCAGCAGGAACCTGAATGGTGCCACGGGTTTTGCCCATGATTTGAATTACCAGGGTAATCTCATCGGCAACTAATGCCTCTGGTTCAAAGGTAGACCAAGGTTGTCGGTGAACCGAATCCGTATGACCAATTCCATGCCATAACTCTTCCGCAATATGGGGGGCAAAAGGGGCTAATAATAGAATCAGAGTCTCGATTCCTTCAGCATAAACGGGTGAATCTTTGCACTTGGCATCACCGAGGGCGTTGCTGAGTTTCATTAACTCGGACACCGCCGTATTAAATTGATACTCCCCATCTAAATCATCGGTGACTTCTTTAATCGCCGTGTGAACTGCCCGCCGTAGGTCTTTTTCCGGTTTACTTAACTCAGGGGGAGTGGTGGTGGAACGGTTGGTTCCTTTGGCGACAAACTCCTCCACCAACCGCCAAACCCGATTCAGGAAACGGAATTGTCCTTCCACATCCGCATCATCCCATTCCAAGTCTTTTTCTGGGGGGGCTTTAAACAGAATAAACATGCGGGCGGTATCCGCACCATATTTGTTAATTACCTCTTCGGGTGCAACACCGTTATATTTAGATTTGGACATGGTTTTGTAGGACACCTCCAGGGTTTCCCCGGTTTCTGGGTCTTTGGGGTCACTGGGGTTGACCTCCACCGAAGGAACCCATTTCCCGGTTCTAGGGTTCATGTAGGTTAATCCCTGTACCATCCCCTGAGTTAACAGACGCTGGAACGGTTCATCAAAATTGAGTAAACCGCGATCGCGCAGGAATTTGGTGAAGAAGCGGGAGTACAATAGGTGCAAAATCGCATGTTCGATGCCACCCACATACTGGTCTACGGGCATCCAGTCATTCGTTTTACTGGAGTCAAACACCTGCTGGTGATTATTCGCATCCGGATAACGCAGGAAATACCAGGACGAATCAATAAACGTATCCATCGTATCCGTTTCCCGTTTCGCCGCTGTCCCACAGGTGGGACAAGGCACATCCGCCCATCCCTCTACCTGGGATAACGAGGCGACTCGCCCGCCACTCATGGCTACATTCTCCGGTAATTCTACAGGCAAATCCTGCTCCGGAACCGGAACAATGCCACAATCAGGACAATAAATCACCGGAATCGGTGCGCCCCAGTAGCGCTGGCGCGAAATTAACCAATCCCGCAGGCGATACTGTACCCGCGCTTTCCCCCATCCTTTCCGTTCGGCGTAGTTGACAATCTCTGCTTTGGCGGAAATAGATTCCATCCCATTAAACAGGTCAGAATTCACCACCACACCGGGTTCAGTATACGCCTGTTTCGGTTCAGCTTTCGGGTCAGCCGCATCTGCTGGAACAATCACCACCTTGATGGGTAAATTCTGTTCCGTAGCAAATTGGAAATCTCGCGCATCATGGGCGGGAACCCCCATCACCGCCCCTGTGCCATATTCATAGAGGACGTAATCGGCAATCCAAATCGGGATTTCTTCCCCCGTAAACGGATTAATCGCCTTACCCCCAGTAGGAATCCCCCGTTTCGGCTTATCCTCAGCCGTGCGTTCCAGTTCGCTTTCCTGAGTTACCTCCTGAATAAAGGCGTCAACCGCAGCTTTGCGGTCAGGAGTCGTCACCTTTGGGGTTAAGGGATGTTCCGGTGCTAACACCACATAGGTGACGCCATAAACCGTATCGGGGCGAGTGGTAAACACACCGATTTTTTCATCCAAGTTGATAATCGGAAACTCTAAATAAGCGCCGACGGATTTGCCAATCCAGTTGGCTTGCATCAACTTCACCCGTTCGGGCCATCCCTCCAGCTTATCTAAGTCGTTGAGTAATTGTTCGGCATAATCGGTAATTTTCAGGAACCACTGGCGCAAGAGTTTCCGTTCCACTTTCGCACCAGAACGCCAGGAACGCCCCTCACTATCCACCTGTTCATTTGCCAGTACGGTTTGGTCAATCGGGTCCCAGTTAACGGCGGCTTCTTTCTGATAAGCTAATCCGGCGTGGAGAAATTGCAAGAAAATCCACTGCGTCCACTGGTAATAATCTGGCGCACAGGTTGCCAGTTCTCGGTTCCAGTCGTAGGACAAGCCCAGACGCTTTAACTCAGACTGCATCTGAGTAATATTTTGATACGTCCACTTGGCAGGATGGACACCGCGTTGAATCGCGGCATTTTCCGCAGGTAACCCAAAGGCATCCCACCCCATCGGATGCAGGACTCGATAGCCCTGCATCCGGCTTTTGCGGGCAATGACATCAGTAATCGTATAATTACGGACGTGACCCATGTGCAGGTTGCCCGATGGATAGGGAAACATCGACAGGGCATAGAATTTGGGCTGATCTGCCTTGTCCTGGGTTTGGTCTAAGTTGTGGTGTGACCAACGGGTTTGCCACTTTTCCTCTATCTCGACGGGGTTATAACGCGACTCCACCAAAGAATCTCCTACAGGGTTGAACTCTATCCGTTTTAACAATTTTGGCACATCATCAGGGGAGATGAGGAATTCGTATGTAGTAAGGGCTTTAGCCCGTTACAATCCTGGGTTGACTACTGGCGTGACAGCAATAGTTCAGAAATCGACCAAAAGCGACGTGAAACTCCATCATTTCCGATTCTTGTTTGGGCATTAGATGCACAAAAGGGTTTTTTTGTCAAATCTGCCCCTGATGAGTTGATGAAAATTGGGTGTTGAAATATGTTTGTATTTTCTCAACTTTTCCCAAGTTAGGAAAAAAATTGACGTTATTTTAGGGCTTTGATGCGTTTTGCCCTTAAAAATGACCAAAATAAGACAAATTTACAGGATTCAATTTCCTCATACTACAACCAAAACCAACGGTAAGTCAAGCTTTGCCAGGAATTTCTGACTTAAGCCCTCAGTCCGATTATCTTGATCAATTTAAAACTCAACGGATAAATCGAAAAGTTATAGTTATAGGATAGGTTCACGGGTGAGGATGCAACCGGACATGATACTATCCGAGTTGTATCGCCGGGATGATTTCTTTGAGTTAGGGTGAAACTTACCAGGATGTTCGCGATCGCACCACCAGCAAACAAAGAGCGATCGCCAATCACCTGCAGCCTTGGAGTCTTAAGAGAATAGTGACATGATTAATCAGCGTATTTTGGGCATTGACCATCCCCCCTTGCCCCTTGACTTTGCTGGCGAATGTTACAAAAGAGCGTCAAATCCAATAAAATCGTTAGCTACTCTAACGTATTTCGGTCATTCTAGGGCAGAATGTTAAATTCGCCAGCAGTATCCCCTTCGTAAGGGGGGTTAATGGAACCTTACAGGTGTAGGTTTTTTATTTTATGGTTGGGACAAGACAAGGAGGGCAAGGGGGACAAGAGGACAAGGGAGGAAAACCGTACAGAATCTTGTTCGGTCAAGCTAACTTCTAAAAGCCGAAACGCCCTATTTTTCGTT